>CAZOZU010000171.1:0-5254 GCA_964584355.1 uncultured Rikenellaceae bacterium | reverse complement strand
GAAGCTAATTATCTGGTTCACCGGCACATTCAGCTGTCCTATAATGAACTGCACTGCCAGCATCATCCCCAGGGTCATTGCCCCCTTTAAAACAGCTGTTGCAGCAACGACTGTAATCAGCAGGTTTGTGACCTCATTTATGAATGTTGCTCCGGCCGATTGATACTGAATGATTCCAAGGCCTTTTACTTTTAGTCCGAATAGAGATGCCTGCAGCCTTTCCCAGTCCCACCTCTTACTTGTCTCGCTCTGTGTCAGTTTAATTTCCTGTATCCCGTTAACAATATTTATAAGCTTGCTGCCTGCAATAGACATCTGCTTAAAACGCTGATGATCAAGCCTTGCCCTTGGCTTCATAAACAACGATACCCACAAAATATATAATATTGATCCTGCAAGGAACAATGCAAGAATCTTTATACTGAAAATTGCCAGTACTATCCCGAATATTACCAGATTAAAGAATGAGAACAATATTGAAAGACTTGCCGAGGTCAAAAATTCCTCAATCCTGTTGTTATCCTCTATTCTCTGCAGAATATCACCTGTAAGCTTTGTTTCAAAAAAGGATACAGGCAATGACATCAGTTTCTGAAGGAAACCTGAAATTATTGCTACATTAACTCTGGTGCCGATATGTAAAAGAAGCCATCCCCTGATGAATTCCACTGACATTCTTCCAATAACAAGTGCCAGTTGTGCAAAAAGAATCAGGTAAATGAAGCCTAAGTCATTATTATTCAGACCAATATCAACTATTGACTGTGTAAGAAAAGGAATAATTAGCTGTATACAGCTTCCAATCAGTAAACCAAGAATAAGCTGGTAAAAATATTTGTCGTAAAGCCTGAAATATTTAAAAAGGAATCTGAATCCACGAGATTTTTCCTGCTCACTTTCTTTTTCAAAAAATGAAGGTGTTGGCTCAATTATCAGTATCAGCCCTGCAGGCTTACCATCAGCCATTGTGGATGTCCAGTTCCTGATAAAATCTTCCCTGTCATATTTAACCAGACCTACAGCAGGATCAGCTGCCCATATTTTATTATTTTTTATTTTATAAACAACAATAAAATGACGTTGCTTCCAGTGGACTATACATGGTAACGGAACATTTTCTGCAAGCATTTCAAAGGGGATCTTAACCCCAATTGTCCTGAATCCAAGAGAATCGGCAGCTTCAGAAAGACCCAAAAAGGATACTCCCTCCCTCGTTATAAAACACTTTTTACGAATTGACTCAAGAGAGAAGCTTTTCTTGTAATACGCTGCAACCATTTTCAGACATGCAGGTCCGCAATCCATGGCATCAGGCTGTTTTACAAAAGGAAAAGACATCTCTCTTTCTGAAATAGATAGTTAGATCAGATAAAGATATTTATATTTTGCATAGGAGATGACTATACTCCTTATAAAATCAAATCCTGTATCATCTTTCAATAGTATTAATGAGTGAAATACTATATTTGCCAGATGACACTGTATCATTTCGGGCTTGTTCAAGACAATATCAGATAGAAAAATCATCGAGGGTATTAAAAATCAGGATGAAAAAACCCTGGAATGGCTGTATGATGTTTATTATCAAACAGTTAAAAAATATATAATTAATCACAGCGGTACTGATGAGGATGTCTCAGATGTATTTCAGGATTCAATCATCATATTATATAAACAGATCATTGAAGAAAGTCTTAATCTGACTACAGACCTGAAAGGCTATTTTTATGGTGTGGCACGTAATATCTGGAATGCTCAGTTAAGAAAGAAAAATAGGATTACTGAACTTGTTATAGATCTTCCGGATGATGTTAATGCTGAAGAATCGACAGATATAATGTTTGAAAGGATATTATCAAGAGCTTACCAGGTATTAAAATCCGACTGCCAGAAATTGCTTACCCAATATTCAGAAGGTTTATCTTATGAAGAGATTGCTGAAAGACTAAACCTAAAAAATGAAATCTACGCCCGAAGGAAGAAATATTTATGTAAGGAAATTCTTATGGAACTGATAAAAAAGGACCCTGAATATCAGGAATATTTGCAATATGTTAAACGGTAAGCTATTGAAAGGGCCAGTAGAATGATTAAACATCCAGCAACTTTAAGCAGCATTTTAGAAGAATAAACCGGGGTATCATTACCATATATAACCAGTGAAGACCAAAAGTAAGGATGAGAGTTCAACTGGCTTGCATTTTTCAGATATGCTGATCTTGCTTTTTTTAGTGCTACGCTTTTTGATTTTCCTTTCATAAGGTTATCATAGAATAATTTGACTATTTCAGTTCCTAACCTGTCTTCTATTTCCCACATTGACATCACAACTGACTGACTGCCTGAATATAAGAATCCGCGCGCAAGACTCAGAATACCTTCACCGGAAGATAATGCACCGAAACCGGTATTACAAGAGCTGAGTACCACCATCCTGGCTTTCAACGGTATTCCATATACTTCATAAGTATTAAGTAATCCATCTTCGGGTATATCACCATTTTGCATGAATATCATTGCAGAGTTCATAGGATTATTATCATTAAGGTATGTATGCATTGCCAGGTGAATAATATCATATTTTCCTGCCTCGGCTTTAAATACAGATTCCCTGGCATTGTCATTCAGAAACAGTACCCCATCCGAAATCTTTGTGACATATTCTGCTTCCTGACGTGCATATGGCAAATCATCCAGGATTACACCTCCTGTCTGCCGTTTCATGAACAATGAATCAACATTCAGAGCATCAGCATACATAGGTGCAAATGCAACAAGATCATTTGCTTTGCCATATTTACCATGTTCAGTCTCCTTCATGAATGAAACAGAATAAGTGTATGAGATACAGAAATCATTCATCAGATATGATAATTCCCGATACATAATTCCCTCGCCTTCATATGTTGAAGTTAAAAATACTTCGTATGGCAGGTACGAGAGTAAATTATCAGGAGAGACCAACAGATCGGATGAAATGAAATATTCGCGAACAGGTTCAATTAAAATTTTATAGAGATTATATCCGATCTCCTGATACGAATTGAATTTACTTCTTGCATTTTCCGACAGGCTGGGATTTGACAGATGATCTCTGAAATCCATTATCCTGTTAATAAAACCAGAGTCTATTGCTGCAGTTGTCAAATGCTGATGTTTCCTGTTTACAAGAAGAATATAAAGCATGGAGTCAGACACAATATAGTTAAGGTAATTTCCATTGCGCCCTATTATGTTGGAAACATCCCCCATAGATGGTACTGCGGTATTATATTTCAAAGTATAATATTCAGGATAATCCCTTTCGTATGTTAATATCAATGAATCTCTTTTGTTAACAACCACGAGCAGGTTCTCATTCCATTCCGATAACTTCTCATTTTGAGGATTTTCCTTTTCATTTTCTGCTGATATCCTGGAATTATAATATGCTATCTCTCTTTGAAGAGAATATTCAAGTTCTGCAATTGCAGGTGGAATATGGAAATTAATAGCATTTAATTCACGTGTGGCAGCCAGCAAACCTGCAACTTTACTTTTTTCCGCGTACTCAAATGTTTTTTCAAGAAACCTTTGTTCTCCAGTAATTCTGAAACATAACTCAAAGTCACGTATTGCATTAAGATATGATCCTCTGTAATTGTCTCCCAGAATTATGCGGCTTTCATCTTCGCTGATATTTATTCTTATTATGTCGATCAGGTAGATTATTATTTCGGAGGTATTTGCAGCTGATACCAATAAATCAAATTCATCAGATTCTTTATATAATTTCCATAAAATATCATATTTAGCCCGAAATATTCGTAAAGTCCGATTATCCGCTTTAAGCATTTCGGGATCAGGATTTTCGTACAGATCCGGTATTTTTACGGAATCAATATCTGAAAATAGTAGTTCCTGAATAGTTTTCAGTGCCTTTTGTGTTTCGCCTGTTTCTGACAACGTCATTGCATAACCAGTAAATACCTGATCCCTTAAAGTTAGCTTATCATACTGGTCGAGGTAATCGATACAGAGCAAATAATATTTTATTGAATTCTGGAAATCTTGCATGTAAATTCTCAGATATTCAGCATAATTCTTGAGTACTTCACAATAAAACCTTGAATTAGTGCCAAATACAGTCTTTGCTCTTTTAAGCAGATTAGAGAGCAATTCCTCTCCCCGGGATATCATGCCTGCATTACCCAACTCGATTGCATAGCTGTTAATCATGTTGTAAGCCAGATACGAATTACTGGCTTCTGCCATTTCTATTCCTTTTTCAAAATATTCTGCTTCTTTTTCTTTTAATCCAAGTTTCCCATATGTTATTGCCAGACTATTAATGAGATTGATATAATTCTGGTCATGTAATACAATATCTTTATTAAGTATCGATTCAGCTTCTTCGAAATATAATCTTGCTTTTGCATAATCATATAGACGGAAATAGCCAGCTCCGGTGTTTATGTAAAGGTTGCTTAGTTCTTCATCAGTCAATATGTTTTTGTTATAATTCAGTATCTCCAGTGTTAAAAAAGTATATTTTCGAAAATTCTCATAATCTTTATTTTCAAGGGAAGCTCCTATAATATTTGAATAAGCTGTTGCAATCTCGGGGCTATCAGGCCCATATAGTGTTGTACCTATATCAACATACTGCATCATATAATCAAGTACTTTATTGAATTCTCCCATATAGTTATATGCTACTCCAATGTTATAAATACCTTTAGCATAATGATCGTCAATGGTCTCCAGCTTTCTTTTAATATCCACAGAATGGCTTAACCAGGGGATAGCTTCTATATATCTTGCTGCAAGTAAATTGCACACACCTGCATAATAATATATCTCAGCAAGTTCTGTACTATCTAACATCCTGACATCGAGATTATTTATTAATGAATCGGATAAGAATATTAGTCCTGTAGTATCTCCGGCCATATAAAGGCTAACAACCCTTGTACCTATTTCTTCTGTTGAAACAGGATGATTCTGCTGAACATATTGGGCAGACGACATGCATGTTATTCCTGCTATCAAAATGATCAATGCAAAATAATGGGATCTGTTTTTTCCTTTTTTCATTGATATATTCACAAGCCTCCGTATAAACAATAAAACTAATGTTTTTTATCCATGTTTCCAGTTTTCTAAATAGCTGATTATCTGTATATTTGAAAAATAATTGAAATTTTTTCGCTATTTTTGTGTCACAAATCAGGGATATATGACATGTAGTATTGAAATACCCTGAATTAGTTTC
>CAZOZU010000170.1:0-5254 GCA_964584355.1 uncultured Rikenellaceae bacterium | reverse complement strand
TACAGGAACATCCATTTTATGGATCATTCGGATATCATGTTGCCAATTTCTTTGCATGTTCATCCCGTTTCGGAACACCTGAAGAATTAAAGGAACTTATTGACAGGGCTCATAAGGCCGGACTCAAGGTTATAATGGATCTTGTTCATTCTCATTCAGTTAAGAATATAAATGAAGGACTTGGTCTCTTTGATGGATCTCCAGGTCAGTATTTCCATAATAACGAACGCAGAAATCATATTGCCTGGGATTCCCTCTGCTTTGACTATGGAAAGGATAATGTTATCCACTTCTTATTATCAAATTGCCGATACTGGCTTGAGGAGTTCAAATTTGATGGATTCAGGTTTGATGGTATAACAAGCATGATCTATTATGACCATGGGCTTGGAAAGAATTTTACCAGTTATGAGGAATATTTTGATGGTGGTCAGGATGTTGATGCACTGGTTTACCTTTATCTTGCCAACAAAATGATCCATGAATTCAGACCAGGTACACTTACTGTGGCAGAAGAAATGAGTGGTATGCCAGGTCTTGCAGCCAAGACAGACAAAAAAGGATACGGATTTGACTACAGGCTCTCTATGGGAGTTCCCGATTTCTGGATTAAACTTGTTAAGGACACACCCGATGAACGGTGGGATATGGGAAATCTCATGCATGAACTTACACAGCACCGTCAGGAGGAAAAAATAATATCATATTGTGAATCGCACGACCAAGCCCTGGTTGGCGATAAAACGTTAATCTTCAGAATGATAGATGCGGAGATGTATACCGGAATGTCAAAGTCGCACCACAGCTTTACAATTGACCGCGGCATTGCGTTGCATAAGATGATACGTCTTATTACATTCAGTACATCAGCAGGCGGATACCTGAATTTCATGGGAAATGAATTCGGTCATCCTGAATGGATCGATTTTCCCCGCGAAGGAAATAACTGGAGTTATAAATATGCCAGGAGACAATGGCATCTTGTTGATAATAAGGATCTTAAATATCACTATCTGGCCAACTTTGACAAAGAGATGGTGAATCTTCATAATAATTTCAAAATACTCGATATACCATATATTAAAATTATATACGATAAAAATAATGATAAGTTTATAGAATATTAAAGATGTTATTTGTTGTTTGTTTTCAACTTAAATCCCACTACATCTTTTACTGATTACGGTATACCTGTAAAAAGTAAGTTCAGGATAGTACTCGATTCTGATGATCCTGCATTAGGGGGTTTTGACCGGATAGACAGAACGGCTTTGTATGTTTCTATTAAAAAAGCAGACAGGCAGAAACTTAATAACCCTTATTATCTTTATCTCTATCTTCCTTCCCGGACAGCTCTTGTTTTAAAGAAAGAAGCTACAAGAAGAGCTGTTGAGTTTTAATCGATCCACCTGAGCAGGTGAAAATCCTGTTTATGAGGAAGATCTTTATGCTTGGGATAAATTCGTATACCATAGAAGAATGTACCCGCCTTTTCCGGGACAAGAGTCGCACGATAAAAGCATTTACCACTCTTGCAGCTTATCAATTCAAATTCCTCGCTGGCAATAAATTCATGTACACCTTGTTTGGTCATGTGGGTAATAATGAATTCCACACCAACATTTTCTTTAGGTATATTTTTGACATTGAGCGCAATTTCGGCTTTATAGTCATGACCTGAATGATATACATTTTCCGCCGGTTTTTCAAAACTATAATTCAGAACTTCAATATTATCCCATTCTTCAATCATTGATTTCTTCCATTCTGCAAGTTCTTTTGCTTTCTCAAAATTATTTTCCATAAGGTATTTACTTCGAGCATACAATTTGGAATAATATTTTTCGTAGTAATCATCCAGTTGTCTTTTCATAGTAAATTCCGGTGCAATTTTCACCATTGTGTTTTTTATATGGCTGATCCACTCGACCGGAATACCATTATCATTAAATGAGTAATATGCCGGGACTATTTCATATTCAAGCATATTATATATTGTCTCAGCATCAATATCATCCTGAAGTTCCTGGTTGTCAAAAGTCCTTTTCTTCGGAAGTGCCCAGCCTGCAAATGCCCTGTATCCTTCAACCCACCAGCCGTCGAGAACGCTGAAATGGATCGTTCCATTCATCACTGCCTTTTCACCGCTTGTTCCTGAAGCCTCGAGTGGTCTTGTAGGTGTATTGAGCCATATATCCACACCCCTGACAAGGTATTTAGCCATTTCAATATCATAGTTTTCAAGGAATATTACTTTCCCTGCAAATTGTGGCATCTGGGATACTTCAAATATTCTCTTGATAAGGTCTTTACCACCACCATCATGAGGATGAGCTTTGCCAGCATAAATAAACTGAACCGGTTTGTCCGGATTATTCACAATACTATTGAGTCTGTCGAGATCTCTTAACAGTAGTGATGCTCTTTTGTATGTCGCAAAACGCCTTGCAAAACCAATAGTCAGTGCTTTCTCATCAAGATGGCTGCTTATGTTAAGCAAAGTACGGGGGCTCACATGTTTCTCAATCATATTGGTTTGAAGCCGCTTGCGAATGTGTGAAAAGAGGTTTTGTTTAAGACCTTTCTTTATTTCATAGATCCTTTGATCATCGAGAGTATAGATTTTTTCCCATAACGATCTGTCTGTCTGGTCGAAATTTACACTTCCTGAAAGCTCCTTATATACCTCTTTCCATTCCGATGCTGTCCAGGTAGGATGGTGTACTCCATTTGTTACATACCCCATGAACAGTTCTTCTTTGAGGTAACCCGGCCACAACTTATTGAACATTCCCTGGCTCACTTCTCCATGAAGCTTACTTACACCGTTAACCTCCTGTGACATCCTTGCTGCCAGGAAGCTCATATTGAATTTCTTATCAGTATCCTCTTTACATCTGCCAAGAGCCATCAGCTCTTCCCAGGAGATATTTAACCTGCTATGGTAATGAGATATATATTTCCTAAGCAGGTCTTCGTCAAAGGCATCATGACCGGCAGGAACGGGTGTATGAGTGGTAAAAAGTGTTGAGGCTCTTACAGCTTCAAGGGCTTCATTAAATAAAAGATGATGTTCTTCGATCATTGTTCTCAACCTCTCAAAGCTTATAAAAGCTGAATGACCTTCATTACTATGATATAAATTGGGTTTTATTCCCATGGCAACGAGAGCTCTTATCCCTCCTATTCCAAGAACAAGTTCCTGGCGTAATCTGTTTTCATTATCACCACCATAGAGATGATGAGTAACTGTCCTGTCTTCAGGTGTGTTTTCTTCATCATCGGTGTCGAGAAGTATAAGACGTACTTTACCGATCATTGCTTCCCAGACACGTATCTTTACTGTTCTTCCGGGCCAGACCAGGCTTACTGACATGTTATTCCCATCCTTGTCTTTTACCGGGTTGATAGGAAGCCTTGAAAACTCTTCTGCTTCATATACTGAAAGCTGTTCTCCCTTAGGTCCCAGTTTCTGCTTGAAATAGCCGAATCTGTATAACAATCCTATTCCTATTATATTGATATTCGAGTCGCTTGCTTCCTTTAGATAATCACCTGCCAGCAGACCAAGTCCTCCGGAATATATTTTCAGGCATGGATGTATTCCAAACTCCATACTGAAATAAGCTATACACGGTTTTTCCGGATCTTCCTGACGGTTCATGTATTCCCTGAATTCCTTATCCACTTTTTGGAGGTCAGAAACAAATTCCTCATCATCCTCAAGAACCAGAAGTCTCTTATAATCAATCTTTTCGAGAAGAAGCTTTGGGTTATGCTTTACATCCTCCCACAGAGAAGGATCCATTCGTTTAAATAACTGTTCGGCTTCAGTGTTCCATGACCACCATAGATTATTTGCCAGTTCATTTAGAGATGCTAATTTCTCAGGAACATCGCTCTGGACATATATATCTTTCCATACCGGGACCTGGTGGGGTTTTCTGACAGGCACCTCCGGAGCTTCGACAAACCTGACAAATTCTCTGGGCTCCTCTCTTCTCGGTGTACTGTGTTCAAGAGCAATCTCGTATGCCTTGAAATAATGTTCAACAAGACTGTCCCACATTGCAATTCTTGATATCTCATGAGCCTTGTCCCTTGCCTCTTGTACTTCTTCTTCAGAAAGACCTATGAACATGGATATAAAATCCTTAATTTTCGCTACAACTTCCTGTTCATTATCGTCTGTTCTTTCGACCAGGGTTATTCCATTACCCGGATTTTCAAAATATTCTTTTACCCAGAGTCCAAATCCCGTTAACAAAGTTGTAACAGAAGGTATTGAAAACATTAGGCTTTCAAGTGGAGTATATCCCCATGGTTCATAATAGGAAGGGAATACTGAGAGGTCAAAGCCAATCAGGAGGTCGTAATATGGCAAATTAAAGATCCCATCATCCCCATTCAGATATGAAGGTGCGAAGATTATTTTGACTTTTGATTTCTGCTCATTATTCAGATTATTGGCCTGGATTTGTTTTAATATAGGATCTGTGGCAGGATAGTGCAAACTGTGAGTGAGATATCTGTCTCCCCCGTTTGCAGGTCCGTTATTGTATAATATATTCACCAGTTCCTGGCGCGGTCCTTTATGATAAGCAGGCATCAGTATAAATGCAACACATTCTTTATCAAGGCTATCTTCCTTGTTAAGCAAACCAATAGAATCAATAAAAAGATCAACTCCTTTGTTCCTGAATTCATACCTGCCGCTGTTAACAATAAATATACAATTATCAGAAAGTGAGTATCCAAGTAAAGCTTCTGCAACACTTTTTAGTTTTGACCGTGCCTCAGTTCTTTTCTGATCAAATACATCATTTGCCGGAACAAATGAATCTTCAAAACCATTGGGAGTAACAATATCAACATTCTTACCCAGAAAATGACTGCATTCCTTAGAAGTTATCCCGCTCACTGTGGTGAAGACATCTGCAACGGAGGCTGTTAATTTTTCCAGCGACTGTTTTGCTACAATATTGAATTCACGGGCTATTTGTCCCGGATTATATTCCTTCATCTTCCCGTACAACGGTCTGTTGTTGCCTGCTATACATCTTCCAAGAACTGTTGCATGAGAGGTAAATGAGGTGGCAATCCAGGGCACTTGTTTTTCAAGATATAATACCCCTGTACCGGTCATCCACTCATGGAACTGGGCAACAATATTGTTAAAATCCTGATAAAAAGAGGTATAACTCTCTATAAGCTTACCTGCAGCATATCCGAAAAGAGCAGGTTCAACATAATC
>CAZOZU010000169.1:0-5264 GCA_964584355.1 uncultured Rikenellaceae bacterium | reverse complement strand
TCAATGATGACTCAAATACAGAAAATACAAGGGTCTCCTACCCTATTTATCACATCAAGAACATTGTAAAGCCGGTTTCAAAAGCCGGACACGCATTAAAAGTGATCTTTCTAACGGCAGATACTTTTGGTGTTCTTCCACCTGTAAGTCGCCTTTCAGAAGAACAAACAAAATACTATTTTCTTAGCGGCTATACTGCCAAGGTTGCCGGAACAGAAAGAGGTATAATTGAACCTGTACCATCATTTTCGGCATGTTTCGGGGCGGCATTTCTTTTGGTCGATCCAATCATATATGCCAACGAACTTGCCAGGAAGATGAACATGAATGGCGCTGAAGCCTGGCTTGTAAATACAGGATGGATAAAAGGCCCCTACGGCAAGGGAAACAGGATCGACCTTTCATCTACGAGATGTATTATCAATGCAATACTCGATGATTCAATTAAAAAGAGCGAATTTTATACTTTGCCTGTTTTTAAACTTAGTATTCCATTAAGTGTGAATGGAGTTGATGATGAAATACTCGATCCTTCAAATGGTTGGGATTCAAAAACAAAATGGAATATTGCTGCTACCGACCTTGCCCTAAAATTCATTAATAATTTCAGCAAATTTACCTCAAATCCCAAAACAGCCAATCTTGTTAAATTTGGACCGGGAATCTGAGATATTTGTGATTTTGAAATTATCATAATTATATGCCTGTAATGAATATTATCAATATTATTATCGCCCTGCTCCTGGCTTATCTGCTGGGGTCAATTCCCACAGCAGTATGGATTGGTAAAGCTTTTCATAGTATTGACGTAAGGGAACATGGCAGCGGTAATGCAGGTGCCACGAATGTGATCAGGGTTCTTGGTTGGAAAACAGGAGTACCTGTTCTTTTGATAGATATGGCTAAAGGATGCTTTGCAGCATTGCTCCCATTTTTTATGCACCTCGCTCCTACAGCGAGTCCGTCACTCATTAACTTACAGATATTTAGCGGTTTAGCTGCTATTACAGGACATATGTTCCCGGTTTTTGCAGGATTTAAAGGAGGGAAAGGCGTGGCCACAGCTGCAGGTGCAATTTCCGCAATTCATCCCCCTGTTACACTTGTATGTCTTGGGATTTTCATACTTGTATTCCTAATCACCGGTATTGTATCAGTTTCATCAATGAGTGCCGGGATAGGATTCCCGATACTGCTGTTTACATTTTTTGAGACACCCTCACTTCTGTTCAAAATATTTTCAGCCTTTATTGCAGTAGCCATACTCATTACCCACAGGAATAATATCAAAAGACTGCTAAAAGGGGAAGAAAAGAGGCTTTTTCAGAAGAAATCAAAAGGTTAAAAAAACGGCAACAAGTATTACACCCCCCTACCCCCCTCAAGGGGGGATATCAAATGAGATTAAAACTGCTCCAGTATTTCTATTCTTTTCTTTATCGGCGGGTGAGTTGCAAATAGCGATGATACAGAAACTTTGAATTTTTTGTTACCGATCTGTGGATTTTCAATAAACATCTGGGCAACATCTTTTCGCTGGACAGCTTCAATTGTCGGATCATCTGATATTTTCCTGAGAGCAGAGGCCAGTGCCAGAGGATTTCTTGTCAGCTCGGCAGAGCCCGCATCGGCCATATATTCCCTTTTTCTTGAGAGGGCGAACCTGAACAATATAGCAACCAAATATCCAACGATTGCCAGAAGGAGAGCTATAATAACAGCAGCTCCTCCTCCACCCTTTTTATTGCCACCCCTTGAAATAGCTCCAAATCTCATCGATCTGAACAGTGCCTCTGAAATAAACGCAAATATACCGACAAACACTATTGATATAATAAGGAGCCTGACATCCCGGTTCCGAATATGTGTCAGTTCATGGGCTATAACAGCTTCCAGTTCCTTATCATCGAGTTTATTAATTATGCCGCGGGATAAAGATACAGAGTATGTTTTAGGACTTATCCCGCTTGCAAAAGCATTAAGTGAATCATCTTCAATGATATTGACTTTTGGCATAGTTATGCCTGCTGCTATACAAAGGTTTTCCACAAGGTTATAGACTCTTTTATTCTCTTTCCTCTCAAGAGGTAAGGAAGCTGTAGCCTTGTCTATCATGGTAGTATGTGAAAACCACGCAACTGTAAACCATATTATTACACCAAGTAATACCCAGGGAATAGTCCTCAGGAACCTGAAATTGACCTCCGACATAAGGTTATACTGTTCTGCGGCTTCTATGTAGTGTGTTTGGGTAAGTGAAGTAAAGAAAAAGAAAAGCCATGTGAGTCCCAGAAATACAACTGGGAACATCAATAAGATCAGGACAGAGTTAGTATTGTTTCTCCTGATCTGGCTCTGCAGACCAAAATACTTCATAATCAGTATCAGAACTTTATCTCAGGTGGCTGTTCTGCTGCTGCCCGCTGGTCACCAAGCTCAAACATAGGCTCGCGGTTGAAATTGAAAAGAGTTGCAACAATATTAGAAGGAAATACCTCGGTAGCAACATTCAGTTCCTTTGTTGCCGAATTAAAGAAACGACGTGCTGCTGCAATTTTGTTCTCAACATCCGATATCTCATTTTGCAGATCGAGGAAATTCTGGCTTGCTTTAAGATCAGGATATGCTTCAACTGATACTTTAAGCCCTTCTAAAGCTGAGGAGAGTCTTGTTTCAGCCTGTATCTTTTCATTTATTGTTGTAGCCTTTATTGCATTTGCCCGTGCTTCGGTTACCTCAGTGAGGACACCTCTTTCATGTTGCATGTACCCTTTTACTGATTCAACCAGCTGAGGGATGAGATCGTGCCTTTGCTTCAGCTGAACATCAACATCAGCAAATGCCTGTTGCCTGTTATTTCTAAGCTTCACCAAACGGTTATAAAGAGATACTGCCCACAGTACAAGCAAAACAATTATTCCAAGAATTATTAAGAATATTGCCATTTTGATAAATTTTAATTATTGATTCAAAGAGTCAAAGATATTAAATATTGCTATATTTATCTGTCCTCAAAAATGATTTCACCTAATTTTTATAAAATGAATAATGCAGAGAAAATTCTTGAACTTATTACCAGCCGTCAGAGCGACCGGAAGTATAGTAACAAACCTGTTGAAAAAGAGCAGATCAACAGGATAGTCGAGGCTGGAAGAATGGCACCATCGGCTTGTAATGCACAACCATGGAAATTCATCGTGGTTACCAATCCGGAACTGATAAAACTGCTTGCCGAAGCTGCCTCTGCAAAGATCCTGGGAATGAACTCTTTTGTAAGACAGGCAATGGCAATAATAGTCATTGTAAGGGAGAAGGCCAATTTTTCATCAAAGATTGGCGGAACAATAAAGAATAAAGATTATTCTCTGATCGATATCGGCATAGCATCAGAAAATATATGTCTTCAGGCCAGAGCAGAAGGACTCGGATCATGTATGATAGGGTGGTTCGACGAGGATGGAGTAAGAAAAATACTCGGTATACCTGATAATAAACGTGTGCCTCTTCTCATTACCCTGGGGGTATTCATTGAGTGACCAGAGGACCAAGAAAAGAAAACATAAGGAGGAGGTGGTAAGTTATAATAGATATTGATACAACCATGGTCCCTCTGAAGGGGGGTTATTTCAGTTTCTCCAGAGCACCCTTCATCCTCTTAATTGCCTCAACAAGAAGCTCTTCAGATGTAGCATAGGATATTCTGATGCAGCTGGGTGCACCAAAAGCATCTCCACATACAACAGCAACCTGTGCTTTATCAAGCAGGTAAAGAGCAAGATCGATTGAACTTGTAATTTTGGTTTCACCATCCGTTTTTCGCAGGAAATAGGATATATCAGGCATAACATAAAAAGCTCCCTGGGGTACTAACACTTTAATACCTTTAATATCCTTCAGCAACTTACAGACAATATCTCTGCGGTGCATAAATGCATCACGCATCTTTTTCTGTGAGCCATCATCACTTTGTAATGCAGCCAGTGCAGCCCTCTGAGCTATGGAACAGACTCCCGAAGTAAACTGTCCCTGGAGTTTGTCAACAGCCCTGGCAAGCCATGCAGGTGCCCCTAAATAGCCTATCCTCCACCCCGTCATGGCATATCCCTTCGACACTCCGTTTACCGTTATCACCCGGTCGTAAATAAAATCAAAAGATGCCATGCTGACATGTTCTCCTTTAAAGAGGATATGTTCGTATATCTCATCAGATAATATATATAAACCATAATGCTTATGTACTACCTCTGCAATCTCTTTCATCTCCTCTCTGGTATAGACCATTCCTGTCGGATTAGATGGTGAATTGAATATTATGAGTCTGGTCTTTCTTGTAATTACCAGGTCGAGTTGTTCGGGTAGTACTTTAAAATCATTTTCCAGGGTTGTCTCAATAACTACAGGTTTACCGCCTGCAAGTATTATCTGGTCATAATAACTCACCCAATAAGGTGCCAGGATGATAACTTCTTCTCCGGGATTAATAAGTGATAGTATAACATTGACAATCGAATGTTTACCGCCTGCTGAAACTACTATCTGATCCGGATTATAATTGATTCCGTTTTCCTCTCTGAACTTCTTTGATATCGCTTCACGCAGATCATTATATCCGGGCACTGGGGGATATTTTGAATAGTTATCATCAATAGCTTTCTTGGCTGCCTCCTTTATATAATAGGGTGTATTAAAATCGGGCTCTCCAAGACTGAGACTGATGATGTCAATCCCCTTTGCTTTCAGCTCCCTGCTTTTCTGAGCCATAGCAAGCGTTTGGGAAACAGAAAGTGATTTTATTCTTTCAGACAGATGTTCCATAATAGATTTCGGATTTAAATGATCGATTTAAATGTACAAAAGAAAAAAATATGTTTGTATTTTTGATTATAAAAAAAAAGAAAGATGGATCTATTAATGGATATTATCAAAATAACTGTTCCTGCTTTACTGGTTATGGTAACAGCATGGCTGGTAATCTGGTATCTTTTGAAGAATGATCAGGATAAAAGACGGCAGGAGCTGATACTCCAGAACAGCCGGACAATTACTCCGATAAAGCTACAGGCTTACGAAAGGATTGTGCTTTTTCTTGAAAGAATATCCCTCGAGTCAATGCTGATCAGGATTAATTCTCCCGGGATGAGTGCTAGCCAGCTTCATTCATCACTACTGTCAACAATAAGAAGTGAATTCGAGCATAATCTTTCACAGCAGATCTATATGAGTCCACAGGCATGGGAGGTAGTAAAAAACGCACGCTCCAACAT
>CAZOZU010000168.1:0-5271 GCA_964584355.1 uncultured Rikenellaceae bacterium | reverse complement strand
TTTAATCATGTTATTGATTATTACTGAATTCAAAAATAACAAACATAAAACAATTTTAGGGTGAAAATGTTAATAAGGATCCTCAAATAACACTGTAACAAAAAGGAATATTTAAAAAGGTCCTAATAATAAATTATGTAAGATCTATTTCATTGCCATACCTGTCAAAAAAATGGTATTCAAGCATATGATATGATGTAACAGCTTGAACTTTGAGGTTAATCCGATATTTCAGGTTCCATTTAAGACAAATAGAGAAGAGTCCTTTTCTGAGGAATGCTGCTGTGAATGGGTGAACATTAAGCACCACTCTTCTTGTTTTAATCTTATCGACTATGAATGCGAGGCTTCTTTCGAGTTCATCAGCAAATAGTATTGTTGGTCTGGTTTCACCAGTACCCTGACATACCGGGCATTTTTCATTTGTGATAATGTGCATTTCCGGTCGCACTCTTTGTCGGGTAATCTGCATTATGCCGAATTTTGTCAGTGGCAGTATATTGTGTTTTGTTCTGTCTTCTGACATAAGCTCTTTCATTTTTTCAAAAAGGATCTTTTTGTTTTCGTTTGTTTGCATATCGATAAAATCGATAACAATGATACCACCCATATCTCGCAATCGAAGTTGCCGTGCTATCTCCCTTGCAGCTTCTATGTTGACTTCCAGCGCATTAGACTCCTGGTCATCACCTGTCCTGGAACGGTTACCGCTATTGACATCAATAACATGCAAAGCCTCCGTATGTTCGATTATCAGATATGCTCCATGTTTAAAAGAAACCGTTCTACCAAAGAGAGATTTTATTTGTTTATTGATCCCAAAGTGATCAAATATCGGGAGGCTATCTTTATAAAATTTTACAATTTTTGCCTTTTCCGGAGCTATTTCTCTTATGTATTTCCGTATATCTTCAGCAAATGAGGGATCATTAATATGAATGCTGTTAAAAGTAACATTTAGTATATCACGTAAGATGGCGGTTGTTCTGTTCAGCTCTCCGATAAATAGTCGTGGGATTTTTATTCCTTTTTTCACATTACTAAAAGAAGACTCCCATTTACGTACCAGTTCACGTAGTTCAGTATCCAGAACAGCAACCTTCTTTCCTTCTGCAACAGTTCTTACAATAACTCCGAAGTTTCTTGGCTTTATGCTTTGAAGAAGTGTTTTAAGGCGATTCTTCTCCTCCGGTGACTCAATTTTTGATGATACTGATACTTTGTCGGAATAAGGTATAAGTACCAGATTTCTGCCCGCAAGGGATATTTCGGATGATAATCTTGGTCCTTTCGTTGAAATGGGCTCTTTAGTAATCTGGACAATTACTGTTTGTCCCTGGGAAAGAACATCATTGATCTTCCCGTCTTTTTCGATATCTTCTTCAGGCTTAAACTTATAAACCGGAATAGCCCTTCCCTGTCTCTGCAGAGTTGTCAGGTAGTGTTTGTGGAGGGTTCGGAATTGAGCACCAAGGTCGAGATAATGAAGAAACGCATCGCGTTCGTAACCGACATTAATAAAAGCAGCATTCAGCCCGGGCATAATCTTTTTTACCTTACCCAGATAAATATCCCCGACCGAAAACTTAATACTTCTTTTTTCCTTGTTTAGCTCGATTAACTGCCTGTCTTCCAACAAAGCCAGCGAAACCTCGGAATCTTTTACATCAATAATCAGATCCTTGCTAGTCACTTCCTCTTTTGATCTGAGTTAATTGCTTTCCAGCTATTCTCAACTTCCACATAAAATAAACCTAAAGATCACAAGATCCTTAGGTTTAATATATTCTATCATTACGACCACCCTATGATCTGCTGCCTACTTCTTCTTATGTCTATTCTTCCGTAAACGTTTCTTCCGTTTATGGGTGGCCATCTTATGTCGCTTCCTTTTTTTACCGCTTGGCATATAATACTACTTCTTAACGTTTGATTTAACCTTATTGATGAAAGATTTAGCCGGTTTAAAAGCAGGAATGTTATGAGCAGGAATTATGATCGTGGTATTTTTTGAGATATTCCTTGCAGTTTTCTTTGCTCTTTTCTTAACGATAAAGCTTCCGAAACCCCTGAGATAAACATTATTACCTGTTACCATCGAGTGTTTTATGGTTTCCATTAAAGCTTCTACAGTTTTCTGTACAGTTACCTTTTCAATACCAGTGTTTTTGGCAATTTCGTTAACGATGTCTGCTTTTGTCATTTTTCTAGAATTTTAAAATTCAACAAATTATTTTGATTTTTCGTTTTTTCAACCCTGCAAATATATAAATATTATTTATTTAAATAGAAACAGTTACATAATAATATTTTTTTTTTGACATTTATTATTGCCTTAATTCCAATGAAATAGAAAATCGCCATTTTGTCAGGGCTGTTTCTTTAATAATTATGCAATTTCGTCAGAGCCTCAAGTATTGGAGTATTGACTATTAAGTTTTATATTTCCTTAAACTTACCTTGATTATTGTTAGTGGTTTTTTGTTACCTTTGCATTTTATCGTTAGATTAATTAATAACTATTATAACTACATGTCAATCAATAAGGTTTTACTAGTAGGTAATGTTGGTAAGGATCCTGTTGTAAGGTACTTCGATAAAGGGGTTGCAAAAGCAACTTTCCCGCTTGCCACAAGCGAAACATATACTAATCAACAAGGGGAAACAATTACATCAACAGAATGGCATAATATAGTCCTCTGGCGTGCCCTTGCCGAGGTAGCTGAAAAAACAGTTAAAAAGGGAACACAGGTCTATGTGGTCGGGAAAATAAAAACACGATCATATGTCGACAAAGAGGGAAACAATAAATATATTACCGAGATCCTGGCAGATACCATGATGGTAATTGAAAAGAAACAAGTACAAAGCAGTTATTCAGGACAATCAGGTTTTCCCAAGAGCGATTCTCAAAAAAATAAGGATACCTCTTCGGAAGTTAAAGAACCTGATTCCGATTATACAGCATCAGACAACAACCAGAATAAAAGTGCTGTGAATAACAATCAACCGGAACAGAACGAGCCTTTCAACAAGGAATTCGAGAACTCACAAAATGAGGACGACCTTCCTTTTTAAATTAGTCTAAACTAAAAGTGATTCAGTTGGAACCTGGATATTCATATTCAGTTTTGGAATCTCTTGCAGGGATAATTGTCCATACTCCTGATTATAAAATAATTATTGGATTCGTGGTACTGGCTATCCTGCTTTTTGGATCAGCACTCTTTTCCGGATCAGAAGTTGCATATTTCTCTTTAAGTCCCGAGGATCTTGAAAAATTCAGAAGTGATGACAAGAAAAAAGCAAAGGTTGTTCTCAAATTATACAGTACTCCGGAGAGACTATTAAGTACAATTCTTATTGCAAACAATATCATTAATGTTGCAATAGTACTCCTTGCCGCTTTTATTAGTTCAAAATTATTTGATGTCAGCGCAAGTCCGGTTATCGGATTCTTGCTTGAAATTGTTGTAATTACCTTCCTCCTACTCTTCTTTGGCGAGATTCTCCCAAAAGTGTATGCATCAAGAAATAATGTAGAGATAGCACTTCTTATGGCATTTCCACTTTCCGCCTCTGAAAAGATCTTTCATCCTATAGCTTCGCTGCTTATACGTTCCACGAGATTGGTCAAAAAAAGAGCCGGTAACCGTCAGGCACAAATAAGTATGAATGATCTTTCTGATGCACTGGAACTTACCTCAGATGATCTTAAGGATGATGAAAAGATACTAAAAGGGATACTTAATTTCGGAAATATCAATGTAAGCGCAATAATGTGCCCCAGAATTGATGTGACAGCTGTTGATATAAAAATGGGATCTAATGAGATTATTCTTTTGATAATAGACTCAGGATTTTCAAGGATACCAGCCTATTCTGAGTCATTCGACAATGTAAAAGGGATATTATATGCAAAAGATGTACTCCCGTATATCAATAATCCCGGTTCTTTCAAGTGGCAGACTCTTCTGCGTCCTCCATATTTTGTGCCGGAGACAAAAAAAATAAATGACCTGCTCAAGGAATTCCAGGTCAATAAGATCCATATGGCCATAGTGATAGATGAATATGGAGGAACAGCAGGAATAATTACCCTGGAAGATATTCTTGAAGAAATAGTAGGTGAAATAACCGATGAAAGTGATGATGAAGAGGTTCTCTACAGAAAAATCGACGAGAAAAAATATATCTTCGCAGGTAAAATATTGCTGAATGATCTTAATAAGATCCTCGGTTTTGAAGACGATCCTTTTGAAAAAGTGAGAGGTGAATCAGAGACTCTTGCGGGCCTTATACTGGAACTTACAGGAGAAATCCCGAGAAAAGGCCAGGTTGTTGATTATGAAATATTTACATTCACTATTGAATCAGCCGACAGGAGAAGAATAAAGGAGATCCGTGTTGGCATTAAAGATGATGAGGCCGTTGATGAACAGGAATAAATCAATGATCATTCTCTTATTTGTGAGTATCATAACAGGATGCCGTGATGTTCCTGTTCCCAAACCCTTAGGTTATTTCAGAATTGATCTGCCTGTTAAAGAATATACTACCTTCCATGACACCATGTATAATGATGGTTATCTGCCTTTAAGTTTTGAATATCCAGGGTATGGACAGATATCATTCGAGGTAGATGAATACTCTGAACCAGGATGGTTTAATATAGATTTCCCCTCATATAAAGCTAAAATATATCTTACTTACAGAAGAATCAATAACGACCTTGAAGATCTTATGGAACAGACCTATAGAATGAATGTTAAAAATCATATAATAAAGGCTGATGCAATAAAGGAACAGATGTTCATTGATACTGAAAATAAGGTTTACGGTATTCTGTATGACCTCAAGGGAAATACTGCCACAGCAGTACAATTTTTCGTAACAGATAGTATGAAACATTTTTTCAGGGGTTCACTTTACTTTTTGTCTGAACCAAATCCTGATTCACTGGCACCTTTAAATGAATTTTTCAGGGAGGATATCCTTCACCTGATTGAAACCCTGAAATGGAATTAAAAGTAATATATTGTTGATTAGTAATGGGCTGTATTACAAAACATTATCTTAATGATTCGTCAATCCTGGGTGTATGGAAAATTGAAGAGGATATTGACACCTTACTGGGAATGGTATCACTCGATAATGAAGATAAAAAAAAGTATAAAGGCTTTACCAGCAACTCTCGCAGACTTGAATTCCTGAGTGTGAGAACTCTTCTTGCGGAACTCCTTGGTAAGGAAGCAAAAATAGTATATAATA
>CAZOZU010000167.1:0-5300 GCA_964584355.1 uncultured Rikenellaceae bacterium | reverse complement strand
ATTTAGCTTCCATAACATCACACCTCCGATATCGTTCAGTTTGTGTCCTGCAGCCTCAAATATCCCCTGGTATCCCGTAGCATTCATCAACTGCATTTTGTTACAGAAATCTTCCATGGAAACAGGCTCCCCGTATCTTTTTATTGTCTCCTCGTAATACCTGTCCCATCTGCCATTGCCTGTTGCAGCATCATGGTAACCCCATGTATTGTTAAGAGGAAATGGCAGGTTCTCATCCCAGATAAGGTTTGGTATAATTTTAGGCAGAATGTTATATGGAACCATTGATGGTATTCCTGTTTCATCCTTGAATACCCAGTCTCTGCCTGCTATAGCTCTCTTATAATAGCTTGCTGGATCCTGCCATGTGTATGGTCCTCCGCTATATACGCCTGTTGGTTGGTTATCGGGCCATGCCTGTGGCCATCCTTCCGGGAGTCTTGCGAAGCCTGATGAACTGGGAATGAAAGGACGGGTTCCGTCGAGTTCAATTATGTTGTTCCTCATAAAATCGTATAGTTCCTTCCTGGCATGGCCCTCATTGCCTCCTGTCCACACCAGAAGACTGGGATGATTTCTGATACGGCATATTGTACTTACCACATTCTTTTTAAATACTTCACCCTCAAGAGGCCAGTCAGGTGAACCCTTGAATTCACCCTGGGTATCACCTGTTATCCAGAAGTCGGACCATACCAGTAATCCATACCGGTCAGCCGCTTCGAAAAATTCATCACATGGGGTAACGCCGCCACCCCATATCCTTACAAGATTAACATTTGCATTGCGGATCAGGTGCATTTCATAATCGTACCGTGTTGCATCCCGGTTAAGCATCATATCAGGCACCCATGCACCACCGGTAAGATGAACCCTTCGGCCGTTCACATAAAAATCACGACGCCATGAATTTTTTACATTTACAGCTTTTGTGGAGACGGTCCTTATCCCGAAAATGAAAGAAGTATCGTTGATTATACCAGTACTATTTGAGTATTGAAGTCCCATTCTGTACAGATTGGGCTTGCCATGACCATTAGGCCACCAGAGTGCAGGTTCTGAGATTTTCATTTCCGGCGTATTAGTACCGTCAAGAACCATATTCAGCGATTCGCTGGCTTCTATATCAACTGATTTTGAAAATTTAATAGTCTTCCCTGAAAAATTTTCCGGTGTAATTGTAACTATCAGGTTACCACTTTGTTCGACCTTATTGTGATTAACAAGAGTCAGATCCAGTGATAGCTCAGCCATATTAGTATCAGGGAGATCCTGAAGTTCTGTTACCAGTTTTGGATTACAGAAAGTAACACCACCTGTAGTACGAAGATACACAGGGAGCCATAAACCAATGTTTCGGTCACGCACAGGAGGTATCCAGTCCCAGCCCACTGAACATAACATGGTTACATTCTTCCCTATATCACCTGTTGAACCACCATTTGGATAAAAATCACCTAGTGCTTCAAGCTGTTCAGTGGAGGGAAGCCCCGGATAATCAAGGGGATAGATTTTCACGGCCAGTACATTATCCTCCCCTGCTTTGATCTGATTGCTGATATCGAGACTGTACTGGGCAAACATACCTGCCATTTGTGTGGAATCAGCTATCTGTCTGCCATTTACCCATACTGCTGCACGATAATTTATACCTTTGAATACCAGTTGAAAATGCCTCCCCTGGTCTGCTGCCGGAATTTTGAATGTTGTCCTGTACCAGTATGGTTTTTTCCAAGGATTGGGATCATTGGGAAGATGACTGAATTTTTCAAGATCATATTTCTTATTGAATTCATCCGAAGCATCGGGTATATACATATTGTTCAGTCCTGAATATGGATCAGGGTAAACTCCATTGGCAACCAGTCCTGAAAGAACCGTTGAGGGTACTTTCACAGGAAACCAGTAAATATCAGATTTATACTCCGGTGTGGAAATTACCTCACCTTCCTCATCTACAAGTGATGATGATTGCAGTTTGAAATTAACAAGTTTCGCCTGTTTTACCGGTCCGTTTTGTGACAAACCCGTACTTACAGTTAGTATGCAAAACAGCCAGATAGAGAAAATTATTTTCATATTACTTGTTTGCATTTATTATTTGTAATGATCAAATATCAGTTCCATTGGAATCAAGGGTTTCTTCAGGAATAGAATCCTCATGTATTATTATATCAATATCCGATTCCTCAGCTATTATATTCTCCTTTTTATAGAAAATATTACCTGTCATCATCAGGAAGATCGATAACAAAATAACCAGTGTTACCACTTCTTCATTAACAGGTCCTATTCTCAAAGTGGCCGGGATACTCAGAAACAACAGGATAGTAATCAATCCTCTTGGCGAAAGGAACAGGAATGGAAATACAGGTAATTTAAGGAATTTCCAGAGAAAAATAATTCGTAACAGGTAAATACCTCCGATTATTGCAATTGCAGTAATTATATTATTGTAATTAAACAGGCCTTCAATTTTTGTATAGAATCCGAACATTATAAAGAAAAACGATCTTACAACGAATGTAAGCTCTGTCATTATCTTCTTAAATGATACCAGGTCATCTCCAAATTTATCAAAGTCAACAAATCTTCTTATTACGCTATTCTGAACAAGTTTGTAATTTGCCATGGCTATGCCAAATGCCAGTACAAGTAAAAGTGCAGGAAGGTGTATCATTTTTGACAGGGCATAAACCATCACGACTGATGTAAGGATAATTACATAACTAATATGATAAGTAATTCTGTGCAGGAGTATTGCAAGTGCTGATGTAATAATGACCGCAATAACGATTGTAAGTAAAGCTTTAAGTGCATAATTTGCCAGTCCCTGAGCAAAAGCGCCCTGGTAAAGGAGTACAAAATCAAATACAATGATTCCCACTATATCTGACAGAGAACTCTCATAGACAACAAATTCCTTTTGATTACGGTTAAGATTTATTGCAGACGGTATGGCAACTGCACTACTTATTATTCCAAAAGGTATTGCATTAAGTAAAGATTCTGTAACCGGGTAACCAAGCAGTCTGGAAAGGATAATTGTCATTATTGCGACAAAAACAGCAAACAGGATTATTGCCGCTGATACCGATTTGAAAATAATACCCATTTTATTTTTCCCAAGCTTTAAATCCATACTTGCTTCCATGACAATCAGTATAAGACCGATCGTCCCAATGACCGGAAGCAATGGTTCAAAATCAGGGATCTCAAAACCTGTATTATTTACAACGTACCGGAGTGCTATTCCCAACCCTATCAGGAGGATTACTGCCGGTATCTTTGAATATCTGCTGGTTATATCAAACAGATATGCAAGTAGGATTATCAGGCAGAGAGCAAGAATTATATAATTTGTCATATGATTATTAAATTATTTTATGACTTTACACAGATCCTTATCTATATTTGCCGGTATAAATTTAGCATATATGTGCAATGTATATAAACATCCATGTTAAAGAAAATGAATGTGTAAATTTTATTATGTTAAAAGCTATCAGAATACTTATCTTTACGACTCCCGGAATGATCTGTATGAAATTGGTTTAGTGCTGATTTTATATTATATTGCAAACTAATGTAATAACATTTAATCACTAACCTGTTTGCGTTGTG
The DNA here is from genome assembly GCA_964584355.1 of uncultured Rikenellaceae bacterium. Classification (GTDB taxonomy): domain Bacteria; phylum Bacteroidota; class Bacteroidia; order Bacteroidales; family VadinHA17; genus LD21. The sequence continues at coordinate 1,676 of CAZOZU010000167.1, read as the reverse complement.
TACAATCGCCTTTAAGTTTTTAACAATTGTATAACAGCTTGTTTATTTACAGGTTGTTTTAATTTATGACGGCACATCAGGATAACCTTATTGATAAATATAACTTTAAATACTGTTAAAATGATAGAAAATATTGAAAAATGGGGTGAAATAATATTCCCATGGCTATTAGACCATGGGATAAAAATTGTTGTAATTGCACTAGTAGCCTGGCTATTGGCTGTCATTTTAAGCAAGATAATCAGTAAATCTGTAAGAGTTGCGGTAGTGCCTGATAAAAATATGCCACCGGGGGCAGAAAAAAAACGGGAAGAAACTCTTATAAGGATCTTTAAAGGGGCCTTAAAAATTATACTTGTAATACTGGCTGTAATGATGATCCTTCAGGAAGCCGGTATTGAAATAGGGCCGCTTCTGGCGGGTGCAGGTATATTAGGACTGGCCTTTGGCTTTGGAGCGCAATATCTTATAAAGGATATAATTACAGGCTTATTTATTATTATGGAGAACCAGTACCGTATAGGAGATGTAGTAAATATTGACGGAACTAGTGGATCGGTAGAGGATATAAGCCTGAGAGTGACCACATTACGTGATCTGAATGGAACGAATCATCATATCCCTCATGGAGATATTAAAAGAGTAGCAAACCTGTCAAAAAAGTTTGCAAGGATAAATCTCGATATGGGTATTGCATATGATACGAACCTTGAACATGTTATCAGGGTTATAAACCAGGTAGGGAATGAACTGGCTGAGGATCCCGCCTATAAGAAGTACATTATTAAACCTCCTCAATTTTTACGGGTCAATGATTTTGCAGACTCTGCAATTGTTGTAAAAATCCTTGGCGAAACCAAACCTCTTAAACAGTGGGAGATTACAGGAGAATTACGAAAAAGGTTAAAGATTGCTTTTGATAGGGAAGGTATTGAAATCCCATTCCCACAAAGAGTTATACATCAGGTAAAAGAATAAGTAGTTAATTTATATGAACAGGTATAATTTTGGTGTAATAGGCAATTGTTCTTACCTTGCCTATATTGATACAAATGCCAATGTTAACTGGCTCTGCCTGCCCAAATTCGACAGTAGTTTTATTTTTGGATCACTACTCGATAATAAGAAAGGGGGCGAATTCAGCATAATGCCGAATAATGGCGAATTCAGATCAAAACAATATTACATAAAAAACACCAATATTCTGGCAACTGAATTTGAAGTAGAAGAAGGCAGATTCAGAGTTATCGATTTTGCTCCACGGTTCAACCAGTATGAAAGGTATTTCAAACCTCTTATGTTGTTCAGAAAAATTGAACTTATTGAGGGTAACCCATTTATAGTTGTTAAATGCCATCCTGTTGATAATTACGGAAAAATTACCCCGGAAACCTCTGCAGCCAGTAACCATATCCGGTATCTGAATTTAAGCAGCCAGATACGACTTACAACAAACATTCCCCTGAATTATATTCTGGGTGAAAAGGCATTCCTGTTAAATGAAACACGTTACCTGGTATTCAGCTATGGAGTTCCTCTTGAAGCACCTCTGTCAGAAACAGCGGAGCAATTTCTAAAGAAGACACAGAATTACTGGATAAACTGGGTAAAATCAACTTCAATACCCTATATCTACCAGGAAGAGGTCATACGATCAGCACTGGTCTTGAAGCTTC
>CAZOZU010000166.1:0-5334 GCA_964584355.1 uncultured Rikenellaceae bacterium | reverse complement strand
TAAGAATAAATAATAAAAGCAGAGTAATTAATAATGATCGTAACATTTTTAAATTATAAAATTAAATAAATCTTTTCTATACCTCATAAATATCATTTATTCCAGAATAATTTTTCGTGTAGCAATATACTTATCAATCTGCAGGTTAATAATATAGAGCCCTTCTGCCTGGCTGCTAAGGTCAACGATGAATTGGAAATGTTCGGTTCCCTTTCTGATCCTGTCGCTTATTATTGCCTTACCTGTTTGAGTAATTATAGAGATATCCATATCACCGAACAAATGGTTGTCTATCTCAATAGTAATCAAGCCTGAAGTAGGATTGGGATAGATTCTCATATTTGCAAAAGGATCGATATCTTCAATTCCTGTATAACCTGTTGGTATACCGACAGAATCACTTCTAGAATAACACAAATTATTATCAGAAATACTTATATAATAAACTCCGTATTTCCTGTTTGCGACATATATATAATTTGTAGCTCCGGCGATAAGGTTTCCGTTACAATACCACCTGTAGTAGTTTGCACTGTCATTACTGCAAGCCAGATAATATACAACAGGGCCCCTGGAATATAATTCCGGTTTTGGCAGTGCATCTGCAATCTCAATTGATTTTTGGGTGGAATCCGTGCATCCATCAGAAGTAGTTGCAGAAAGTGTAATAGTATAATTACCCGAATTCAGATAATCATGAGAACCCGGATTCCTGGCTTCCGATTCTCTTGCATCACCAAAATTCCAGTGCCAGCTTGTTATAATAAATCCGGCTGTACTTGTAAGATTTTCAATTGTTGTCTCTTCTCCCTCACATATACCTTCAGCTGAAAAATCAGGTGCCGGAACAGGATATACATATACCTGTTTCGTTAAGGTATCGGAATCATATGCTGAAGCAGCCACCAGTGTTACAATATGTGTTCCTGAAGTACTAAATATATGTGTTGGATCAACATCATTTGATGTGTTTCCATCACCAAAGTCCCATATATATGATTCAATCGGGTCTTTATAGCTCGTGGAATTGTTGGTGAACTGTGTGCCTAATCCTTTACATACAGTATCTGCATCAAAGAATGCCTGTACATTTTTTGCATCAAGTGTCTCGCCGACTGCCCAGCTACCTCCTTTATAGCCCTGATCAACAGCCTGTACCTTCCAGTGATATTTGCCCGGAATCAGGTTCTTTATCAGGTATGTTGTATCCATTTGAGTATTACCCATTGATACGACACGTCTATACCCGGAAACTGTATCTGATAGTGAAGACATAGCCAGTAATCCGCCTTGTTTAGGTTGAAGATTTATATTGTAGGTCATTGCTATAGGCGGTGTTTCATCGGATCTCACAGGTGACCATGATAGTATTACACCTTCAGGGAGACGAACTACCTTGAGATTATCAGGTGCAGAAGGTTTTCTGTTTGCAGAATAATTACCTGCCTTCATTATGGCATTGTTCCTGTATATCTTTGTAACAATTGTTGAACCGGTACTTTGTCCTGAAATCAATATATCCAAATCCCCGTCATTATCATAATCGCCCCAGGCTACCGAACTATATCCAACACCCGTAAATGAAATATCAGTTACTTCAGTAAATGTATTGTTACCGTTATTCCTGTATATTTTAGTAATGTATCCTCCTCCGATCTGACGGCCTGATAACAGAATATCCATGTATCCGTCATTATCATAGTCGCCCCATGCTGTTGAGCTGTTGGCCACACCTGCAAGACCAATATGCGACTGGTGAGTGAATGTATTACTGCCGTCGTTACGATATATCCTTGAAATAAACAGGTCTGTTCCTTCACTGTTATATCCTGTCAGAAGGATATCCAGATCACCGTCATTATCATAATCGCCCCAGGCTACTGCACTATTCATTACGCCCGGCAGGGTAATATCTGTCTGCTCTGTAAGAGTATCATTGTTATTCATATATATGTGCGAAACAGATTCCTGGGTTCCGTAAATATTATTACCTGTAAGTAAAATATCAATGTCACCGTCATTGTCATAATCACCCCAGGCAGAAGAGCCTTTTGATACTTTTGCAAGGTTCAGATCAACCTCTTCAGTAAATGTATTGTTACCATTATTTGTATAAATCTTTGAAATCAGGTTTGAACCGGCACCTTGCCCGGTAAGCAAAATATCAAGATACCCGTCTCTGTTGAAATCATTCCATGCAGCACAGGTATAACTTGCTCCGATAAGGCTGATTCCAATTTGTTCAGAGAATGTATTGTTACCGTTGTTCCTGTAGATTTTTGTAACCGGGAACAGACCACCGGTCATCCCGGTCAGGAGTATATCGAGGTCACCATCGTTATCATAATCACCATAGGTTACTGTACCATTCTGAACACCAAAGAGATTAATACCAGTTTGTTCGGTGAATGAATTGTTCCCGTTATTGCGATATATTTTAGAGACAGGAGTGGATCCTAATTCAGTAACATTATTGCCGGCCAGTAGAATATCCAGGTCACCATCATTATCATAATCGCCCCAGGTTACTGAACTGTTATATACTTTATCAATGGAAATATCTGATTGTTCGGAGAACAATCCGCATGAGAAAATACCGGGATTAGCTTCTCCAGACAATCTGTAGTATAATTCAGAACCAGTGTCTCCGATATATTCTATCACATGGAATGAATATGCAATACCCTGTGACAGACCTCTTACGATCGTACTGTCGCCCCTGCCGTTAAAGACACAATACCAACCTGAAGTTCCTATCTGGTCCCCGTATCCGAATACCGGGTCAGCAGTATAGGTTGTATTTGCTGAGGGATATGCTTCTCCTGTTGAACCGAGTTTACAGAAAACTACCCTGCGTTGGCCGTTGCCATTCTGCCATTTTATTGTTAAAGCTCTCTTGTCATCTTTTACCAGTTCTCCTTCAAGCCTGCTTGCCTGGATACTATCAATGGTAAAGCTGTTTTCTGTTGCGAATGTTCCTCCTGCAAATCCGTTATCGACAGCCTGTACTGTCCAATAATAAATACCCGGCAGGAGGTTCTGGACAATATAAGAGGTGCCCAGCTCACAATTACCCATCGCGGATATCTTTCTCATTCCGGCATCCGACGACATATCTGACATTATCTGTTTCCCGCCGGGGCTTGTTCCTAATCTTACATTATATGTTAATCCTTCAGCAGGCGTCTCATCTGATGATACTGCATTCCAGGAGAGGACAGTATTTTCCACATTCCTGGTTACTGTCAATGATTGTGGTGCTGCAGGCCTGTTGTTTGGAGTCAATATCTCATTCCGGAATATAGTTGTGATACGCGAAATACCTTTTTCTCCGGCTAAGAGTATGTCAAGATCGCCGTCATTGTCATAGTCTCCCCATGCAGCAGAACTATATCTGATTTCAGGCAGACTGAAATTTGACTGATCTTTGAAAGTATTATTTCCGTTGTTGCTGTATATTTTACATACACGGCCATAAGAAGTTTCTCCGGTCAACAGTATATCCGGGTCACCATCGTTATCGTAATCGCCCCATATTACTTCACTTGAACCTATGACAGAATTATCGGCAACTGATGATCCTGCAATACCGGTAAGACTAATATCAGCCTGTACATAATTATTGTTATTGTTAATATAGATCCTGGATAATGGTATATTATTATTTATATCATAACCTGTAATAATTATATCCAAATCACCATCAATGTCACAATCACCCCAGGCTGCAGAACTCTTTGTGATCCCTGTCAGGTTAATGCTGGTCTGTTCAATAAATTCCATGGCATATGGATTGCTGTGATTACGGTATATCCTTGAATAACCTGATCCTGTAAGCAGTATATCAGTAAAGCCGTCGTTGTCATAATCAGCACAAACTACTGAACCATTTGTTATTCCGGGAAGGTTTATACCTTGCTGTTCTCTGAATATGTTGTTGCCAAAATTCCGGTAAATCTTTGTGATTTCACCTGAACCTGAAGTACCGGTTATAATGATATCATGATCACCATCATTATCAAAATCTGCCCATGCCACAGAGCTTTCCCTTACTCCTTCTAGACTTATGTCACTTTGTTCGGAGAAATTATTATTGCCATCATTCCGGAAGATTTTTGAGATTGCTGTATTGTTTATATCAAGACCTGTTAACAGGATATCAAGATAACCATCATTGTTATAGTCTCCCCATGCTGTTGAACTATTCATAACTCCCGGAAGACTTATAACCACCTGATCTGAAAAGGTATTATTACCATTATTGCGGTATATCTTTGAAACTGCACCTGTATTCAATCCATTTGTTGTACCAGTTATCAGAATGTCCTGGAAATCATTATTATCATAGTCTCCCCATGAGACTGATCCATAAGAAACTCCTGCAAGACTTATATCAGATTGTTCTGCAAATATGCTTGTTTGAGTGATAATTGGATTGGACTGCCCGGTCTGAGTGAAATAAACAGGGCCCGGATCATATTCTATTACCTGGAAAGTATAATTGGTCAGGCGTTCTAACCCTGAGACACTTACTTTACTCCCAGTTCCGTTATAAATGCAATACCAGCCGGATGTGCCTATTTGTGATCCACTGCCAAAGTTATTATCAGCAATGTATTCGATATAATTTTCAGGGGCTGCAGTATCGCCAGTGCCTTTTTTAGCAAATACCGCACATGCAGAACCATTTCCCCTATTCCAGTGCAAGGTTATACCTGAAATCATAATACTGTCTGCAAAAAGACGGGAAGCCTGTACAGGGGTTGTAAAGGTAAATGATTGCTCAGGAGCAAAGACGCTTGGTGCAAATCCATTATCTATAGCCTGAACACTCCAGTAATATGTTGCTCTTTTGGGATATTTAAGAATAAACATTGTATCAGCCTGAGAATTACCCAAACCGGGAATAAGTCTTGACCCGGATGGTAATGCCATAGTGGAGACTACATTACTTGTTCCCGGGGAAGTACCGATCCGAACATTGTAACTAATACCTTTTGCAGGAGTGGTATCACCGGAAACCCTGTTCCACCTCAATATCATCGAGGTTTCATCACTGGTTGCTGTAAGACCTGTTGGCGCTAATGGTGCAACATTTAAAGTTGTATCCAGATTCCTGTATATTTTTGATAATGATCCGTAATTAGGATTATACCCGGCCAGGTATATATCAAGTTTACTATCCCTGTCATAGTCACCCCATTTTGCTGAGCTATGATAAACATCAATGAGATTAATGTTAGTTTGTTCAGTAAAGGCAGTATCTCCATTATTTCTGTAAACCATTGAAGCATAATCACTCTCAATAGTGCCGGAGTGTCCGGTTAATAGAAT
>CAZOZU010000165.1:0-5350 GCA_964584355.1 uncultured Rikenellaceae bacterium | reverse complement strand
TCGTCAACAAGGCCGAATCTTGTGTTTGTTCCGCCGATATCAACACCGGCAACTACTTTTTTCATTTTTATTTGTTTTAAATTACTAATATAATATTTCTATCTGCGTGTACCTGAACGAGATGCATCTTTAAATTCCTTGAAATTCATGTTACTGATGTCCCAATCCTGATCAACAATCCAATCCTCTTTTATTTCCAGCTCCTGTGGATAAAAAGAAACCGGTTCCGGTTGTCTTTTTTCATCCAGATCGCCGGTTGTCCATTTACCATCACCATTTATATCATATATAACCTTCAACTTATACTTTCCTTTTTCGAGGAGAAGAAATTCTGTTTTTCCGTCACTCTCCATCACTTGTTTTCTGATTACATTTTCATTGTTATCAAGAAGTTCAATTATTCTTCTTCCATCATAACCTTTTATGTTCAATATAAGACTTCCAAAAGAAGATTCTTCTCTTACCGAAAACTTAACACCTGTTGAATCGGCATGTTCTCCATAAATATTGCCAAATGATGCTGAATCAGCAATATATAAATAATTTTTCCCGGGTTCAAAGTTTATGGTCAAACTGATTCTGCAGGAATTTATACTGTCGGCTGTGAAACTGTACGGGATTTGCATCGTGGTGTCTTTTGTCAGCTCATAAAACCTGATAAGAGATGTATCAGGCGCTATCAATGGTGTTGTTGCCTTAAAGAATATTTTTTGTCCCGGTCTCAGGGAGCTTGAAAGATTTGTTTGAACCATGAAAGGTTTTTGCTGTGCCCTGGCTACCCTGGATGAACGGGGAGCCGTATATCTCATCTCAATTGTATCTGTCTTATGAATAACTATATCTGTTGTATCTGTGTAAGGATAACTAACAACTGTGGTAATTTGTTGTTGTGAATAGAGTGTACTATCAGTAAGCCAGACTTTCAGGGTATCATTCTCTTTGCTTCTTTCGGTATAAAATGAATTTTCATCAGTACCAGGAATAGTAAGATCAAAACTGTGTTCTCCCGGCGGCCGTGCCAGTGTATAGATCATAAGGTATGGCAGATCTCTTGATGAAGAGGTCAGATAGTATGATTTTTTCTCATGTTTGAAAAGGCACATTTTATACTCACCGGTAAGAACTGGTTTTTCTGGTGCATTTTCCCCGGTCTGCATCACTGTTATTGTATCTGCTTCAACAGGAAGATAGTTATTCAAAGAAGTAATTGTAACCGGTTCATCCAGAAATGCAATTTCCTCTTCCAGTGTATTAAAGTTTTTACTGTTATTTGTCTCCTTAAGTCCAAACAGGTTATATGTCCCTTCACGTATATTGTCAATTCTGAAATATCCTGTCTGATCTACCATTGATAAATAAACAGGGATACTTTTCCTGAAGGCAGTATCTTCAAGATTACTATAAAGCATAACCAATGCGTCCTCAGGTATATCGAGTATATAAGCATTGAAAAGATTTCCTGTTACTGAGAGGGAATCAATAACAGGACCTGTGGAAAAAACGAAACGGAGATTTTCATATACATTGCCCTCATTAAGATCCCTTACTGCATCCTGAAAATTAAAAGTATATGTTGTATTGTCTCTCAGCTCATCCTCATATTCAACCACAACACTTTTTCCTTTTAAAGAAACCAGGGGTCTGTTTTTCATTGGAGGAGAAACAATAAGTTTTTCATTTATATTTTGAAGGGTAACATATTCATTAAAAGTAACCTCAAATTTATTTTCTTTATAGAATGTTGCACCATTAACCGGCTTACTGCCAACAATTTCCGGGGGGGTCTTATCCCTGGGACCTCCTGAGGGAGTGTTTACTTTTGCACAACTGCCTATCAGGCAACAGATAAGAATTACAGGAAGATTATTTATAAAGGTGTAACGGTTCATTAACAGACCCATTGTTTGGTGAAATACAAACATAAATAATTTTTTATTGAAATTTCCGGTACCGGACTAAAACCTTTATTTATCTGCCAGGAGAGAATATATACTAAATATTAATTTTTTACCTTTGGCGATAATTAATTAGATCGACTATGCATTTACTGATCGTTCCATGGGATGTAAATCCTGAAATTTTCCGTATCGGGTCTTTTGCAGTACGGTGGTATGGATTGCTTTTTGCATCTTCTTTTTTATTCGGATATATAATTTTACAAAAGATATTCAAAAACGAAAACCTGGGTGAAACGGTACTTGACAGGCTTACAATATATGTTGCAATAGGGGTAATTGTGGGAGCAAGACTTGGTCATTGTTTTTTTTATGAACCGGGTTATTATCTTTCTCATCCCGGAGAAATATTGAAAATCTGGCATGGCGGTCTTGCCAGTCATGGTGCTATAATAGGTATTTTAACAGCAATCTGGCTTTTTGTAAGAAAAGAAAAAAAGGATTTTACATGGGCAATGGATCGTGTTGCAATTGTTGTCGCCCTGGCGTGTTTCTTTATCAGGGTGGGTAATCTGATGAACTCGGAGATATATGGTGTTGAAACAACAGTACCCTGGGGTTTTGTATTTTTGCAAAACGGAGAAACAGCACCAAAACATCCGACACAGATATATGAAGCCCTGGCCTATCTGTTGGTCTTTTGCTTACTCCTATGGATCTATTGGAGAAATAAGGGAGAATATATCCAGGGAACCATTATAAACCTTGGCATGATTCTTATGTTCATGGCACGTTTCTTAATCGAATTCCTTAAAGAGGACCAGGTTGCCTTTGAATCTTCCATGAAACTTAATATGGGACAACTTCTGAGTATCCCGTTTATAATACTCGGTGGTATATGGCTCTATTACAGCCTGAAAAAGAAAAAGAGACTGGTTATCAAAAGATAAGCCTATCTCTTCATTATCCCGTGAAACAGAACATCCAGTATCCCGTTAAGACGTTCTTCAATATCTACCTCTTTCTTCTGCCAGAATAGCGGAACTTCAAGTCCTTTCAGGCTTGTTTGAATTGCCAATGCAGTATACGAACTGTTGGTCACATTAAATACTTTTTCTCTTGCCCCATGATAAAGAAGAAGTCTCAAAATTGCGAGTTCTTCACGGTCATATCTTGAACGTATATTCTCTATAAAATCAAAATGATCAAGGTTCTTATCAAAAATGGCATTGTAGTAATTTGACAGTTTTTCGAACGTTTTCATCCTTACAAAAACATAATTTCTCACTTTTTCGACAGGAGATTCCACTGATTTTATTGCAGTAGTAAGTTCATTTCTAAGTATATCAGCCTCATATAATACAACTGCTTCAAAAATCTCCTCCTTGCTGCTGAAATAATAATAAATAGAACTTTTACCCATTTTCAGGGCTTTTGCAATTTCATCCATTGTGGTTTTTTTGAACCCATAACGACTGAATATCGCCCCTGCCGAGATTATTATCTTTCTTCTAAATTCCTCTTTATTAACCATATGTTTCTTTATGGAAAATAATATTATTGTTATTAACAAAGTTAAACTATTAAAATTTGTATTCAAAATTTTCGAATAAAACGGTCGATAAGTCGAAGTGTTATGTGCTATTCTTTCATTTTCTCGTTTATTTTCAATATTTAAGTAATTTTGGAGTTTCAAAGACATATCAGATGCTTGTCGGGGATAAAAATTATAAAAGTATCTGGCTGGATGAATTTGATCCCGGGGTTGTCAGGGCAATTAATCAGAAAAAATTACCATTTTTTCTTGAGATATGCGAATTTCGTTCTGTTGATGATATTTTCAATGCCATTAAAGATATGACAATAAGAGGCGCTCCTGTTATTGGTGCAGCAGGAGCATTCGGAATCTATCTTGCAACACTTGAAATGACTCCCACAACAGATCCTCATAAGCACCTTGAAAATGCAGCCAGGTATCTGATCTCATGCCGTCCTACAGCTGTAAATCTCTCCTGGGCAGTTAATCATGTTATGGAGAAGCTTGATAAGGACATTTCCGGGGAATCCTTTTCTTCTATTGCCCTTAAAGCTGCTTTAGAAATATGTAAAAATGAAGAGGAGTGTTGCCGTAAGATAGGTGTTAAAGGATTTAAAATCATTGAAAAGATTAGCAAAAAGAATAATAATAAACCTGTAAACATCCTTACTCACTGTAACGCAGGCTGGCTCGCCTGTATTGATTATGGTACAGTAACAGCTCCGATTTATCTTGCACACGAGAAGGGGATACCTGTTCATGTCTGGGTTGATGAAACACGTCCCTTGAACCAGGGTGCCAGACTTACTACATGGGAACTGGAGCAGGCAGGAGTTCCTTACACGCTGATAACAGATAATAGTGGCGGACACTTGATGCAACATGGGATGGTGGATATTGTGATGGTGGGCAGCGATCGTACAACCCGCCGGGGCGATGTTGCAAACAAGATAGGTACATACCTGAAGGCCCTTGCAGCCTATGACAACAATATTCCTTTTTATTCCGTTTTTCCATCATCAACTCTTGATCCCGATATAAGTAACGGAATTACTGATATTCCGATAGAAGAGCGCGATCCTGAGGAAGTTAGGACAGTCACCGGCCTGGCAGGAAGTATAATGGAGAGTATTCGCATCTGTCCTGAAACCAGCAGGGCATTAAATTATGGATTCGATGTGACTCCTGTGAAATATATTACCGGCTTTATCACCGAAAAGGGTGTATATAAAGCAGTGGAAAAAGAAATTACAAAGATGTTTTCTGATAAATTGAAATAAAATGGATGGGGTAGTAAAATTTAATTGTCACTGGAACCAGTCCGGTCCTGTTATTTCGGATGAACAATATGAAATAATAAATTCCTGGAGAGAAATACTCTATAACATGGATATGATAGGGGCCTACGAGAATGGTGTTGGATTTGGCAATCTAAGTATGAGAATAAAAGGAGGAAATCAGTTTATTATAACAGGATCCGCTACCGGTGAGATACCAGAGCTTGAACCGGGACATTATGTAAAAGTCACTTCTTTTAATATTGATGACAATGCTGTACAGTGTATCGGTCCTTTAAAAGCCTCTTCAGAATCTCTTACGCATGCAGCCATATATCTTGCTGATTCAGGTGTAAATGCAGTGGTTCATGTCCATAATATCGATCTCTGGAATGAGCTCATCTACGAGGTACCGACAACCAATCCTTCACTGGATTATGGTACTCCCGGACTGGCAAAAGATATTTTCAGGCTCTTCAGTGATTCCGATGTAATTGAAAAAAGGATAATTATAATGGCCGGAGACAGGGCTGGTATACTCTGTTTTAGTCATGATATGGATGAAGCGGTAAATGTTCTTATGTCATATATAAAAAAATAGAGATGAGTAAAATTGGCATTATAGGCGGATCGGGTCTGGA
>CAZOZU010000164.1:0-5425 GCA_964584355.1 uncultured Rikenellaceae bacterium | reverse complement strand
AATCAGAAATCAGGTATTTGACTCCACCGACCGTAGAGGTCAAGAAAAAGAAATATTGTCGTTTTAAGAAAAACAGGATCAAGTATATCGATTACAAGGATCCTGAATTCCTGAAGAAGTTCCTCAATGATCAGGGTAAAATATTGCCTCGCAGAATAACCGGAACATCACTTAAATATCAGAGGAAAGTGGCAAAATCTATTAAAAGAGCACGACATATTGCCCTTCTTCCTTATGTTACTGACCTTTTAAAATAAGGAGGAGAGACAATGGAAATAATTTTATTACAGGATATTAATAAATTGGGACAGAAAGATGATCTGGTTGATGTAAAGGCAGGTTATGCAAGAAATTACCTTATACCTGCAGGCTTTGCTATTGCTGCCACTCCTTCAGCAAAGAAAATGCATGCTGAAAACCAGAAGCAACGGTCACATAAAGAAGAAAAGATAAAAGTCGCTGCTCAGGAGATAGCCGAAAAAATTGCTGATCTGAAAATAGTATTAGGAGCAAAAACAAGCTCTTCGGGTAAAATATTCGGATCAGTAAATACCATTCAGATTGCAGAAGCACTCAAAGAAAATGGTTTCGAGATCGATCGTAAAAATATCTCTCTCCCTGATGATCAGATAAAAGAGATAGGTAACTATAAAGCTACTATCAGGTTGCACAGGGAAGTAAATGTGGAAATTGATTTTGAAATTAAGGCTGAATAATCCTATTTCATTGCAACCGTTTCTATTTCAATCAATGCTCCCAAAGGCAGGTCTTTCACCGCAAAAGCTGCTCTGGCAGGTTGATTCTCAACATAGTACTGTGAATATACCTCGTTCATAGCTTTAAAGTCGGCTATATTATTTAAGTAACAGGTTGATTTTACTACATCCGCAAAACTATAGCCGGCTTCCTGAAGAATTGCTTTGATATTCCTTAATACCTGGTGGGTCTGGACAGTTATGTCACCCTCCACCATTTTAGCTGTATCAGGATCGAGAGCGACTTGCCCTGAAACATATAATGTCCCGTTAATTTCAACTGCCTGACTGTAGGGCCCCATAGCAGCAGGAGCTTTACTGGTTCTGATAATTCTTTTCATATCATAAGATTTTAATAGTTATCATGGTAATCATATCGCCGTTCATATTTCAGATCAGACAATACGGTTGCCTTTACTCTTATAGTGAATGTCCACATTTTCATGTATCCAATTGGAAACCAGCTGAATCCCATATCCCAGCAATGAAGGTCACGGTTAATTTGCAACTGGGAAGTAGTAATCTTTTTTTGTTTGAAATCGTATCCCGATCTGTATACAACAGACATTCTATCGGTTAGTTTAACATTTCCATTAACGGAAATGGTATGAGAGATACCCGAAGGCACTCCGGGTTGAGCATAACTTACATTGTAGTTGTATCTGACATTCATAGTCCACGGAGCATCAAATTCCTTATACCCGTATTCATCAAATCCAGGAGGGTAAGTTGATTCGACAGTCGATCCGTTTGTTCCGGGACTCTGTATAGTCTGGGTATTCGACCTGGAAGATGCTGTTGAGGTTGATTTCTTTTTATCACTTTGCAAAAGATCACTCAGACTAAAATCGAGACTTATTCCAAAACGGGTAAGGCGAAGGAGTTTCCGGTTCTGGTCGAAATAAAAGGTTGCCACTTGTCTGCCATCAGGACTAAGTCCGTACATTGAAAAACTACTGGATGCTGAAACGCCTATTTTTCCAAAGAGTGTTGTACGCAAATTCATATTGACGGGAGCCCAGGGCATCGAATCTGCGAAAATATTATACGAGGTGGAAATACCAAAATTATCAATCAACTTCACATTTTCAGCTTTACCTGTTGTATCTCCGCGCTGAAACACTTTGGCTTCCAGGATATTTATAAGGTTGAAGGAGACACTCCCGCTTTTCTTTGACAATGAGGGAGTTCCAAAAAGATTTCCATCGAAGATTGAATATCTTCTCGTATTGCCGGCTGTATCCTGCTGAACATTGTAGTACATTTTTGAGCTCAGTCCGTCGAAATATGGAACAAAACTAAAGCCTATTGAAGGTTTGATAACATGACGGATGGCATCTATCCTTGAATCGGGATTGACAAAATCAAAAGTACCGAATATCTGCGGACTATATCCCGCGCTTATTGAGGGCCTGATTGCATGCCCGTAAAAAAGACCTTCAAGAGTATCAGTTATCAGGCTATCCAGATCTGAATCCCATCGTCTTATTGTTTTACGGGTATACATAACTCCGCTATATGAAACCGATGGTGATATCGAAAAGTTGTTGAAAGGACGTAACTGAAGACTAAGGGGAGCTTCATGTTTAAACCCATTATTCATATCTTCCCACACCTCACTGGTAAAAAGGAGACTGTCCTGTGTGTTAATCCGGTTGTCAACTGATGCTGAATACTGAAATGAAACCTCCTGCCACCATTTTTTAGTTGTACCTCTTCTTCCTTTCAAAGGATATATCCGTGAAGTACTGAAATTTACTTTGGGAAGGTTCAGGCTCACTGTCTTATTCTTGACATTCTGGCTGTGATTCATACTTGCAGACAGATTGAAGGGTGTCCCCTCCCAGGTTCTTGAATAGCTTATACTGGATTGTCGTTGTGTGGTAATATGCTGGTTCAGGTCATAACTGTTTTCCCTGTCGAAACCGGCTGAACTCATATTGACGCTTGCTGAAAATCGTGATCCCGGATGGGCCTTGGGATTCTGACTATATGTCCATCCCAGGCTGTAGTTTGTTTGCTTTGTGTAATCTTCTAGTCCCTTATGGCCAGTTACATTATTAGCATAGCTGAATGAGAAATTACCACTGTACTTATAAAGTTTATTATAGCTTGTCCTTGCATTAACTAGCCATGAGCCGTTAGTGAAAATATTTCCCATCACAGTCAGATCAAAATAATCGTTTATCGCAAAATAATAACCACCGTCTGTAAGAGCATAACCCCTGTTCGACTCATAATGGGGTTTTGGTATAAGAATACCTGATGCAGCTCTTTTGGTCTGGACTGGAAAATAGCCAAAGGGAATGTAAATAGGCAGCGGTATTCCCTCCAGCACAAGGTTTCCGGGACCCGAGATAATTTTTTCTCCGGGATATACTTTTGCTTTTTTAAGTGCTATGTAGAAATGAGGAGTATCGAGATCACATGTTGAATAGGTGCTGTTGTAAATATTTGAGGTTCCGTCCTCAAGCAGCTTTGTGATCTGACTATGCAAAAAACCCTCCTCCTGCTGGGTGATTATATTCTTAATAATAGCTTTCTCTGTTTTGAAATTATATCTTAATGTATCTGCCTCAAATTCCTCTGAGCCTGATTTAAAATAGGGTTTGCCTGTTACCTGCCCGGTAGAGTCCATGATACCAACAGCATAAATCTGGTTGTTATCCATACTAAATATAATCGAATCAGCTTCTATCAGAATATCTCCATAGTTCACTTCCCCCTTACCAATAAGGGTGACTCTCCTGTTGACAAGATCATTTATTTTTTTCCCGGAAGCTTTATAGGTTACCTGCTGGTCGATAGCATCGACCGATATTTTTTTCAAAGCAACTACAGTATCAGGTAACAGAATATTATCTCGCATTGGTATTATAACAGAACTAACAGTATCTTCCTGAGAGAACAATAAAGTAAAACGGACCAACACGAGGAACACCACAAGGAACCGTTTTTCTTTCAAAAAATACAACTTAAATACTATTTTTGTACAGTTAAGGTTTGATTCTTGGATGTTAGCGGCAAAACTATTAAAAAAACGCGAACCAAACATGGGTACATTGATTAAAAACGGAAAACAGAACCCCATTAATATATGTGTTGCAGTTATATTTATCTTTTTTTCCTTAGGTCTGTGCAAGGCCAGTGTAGAATTACCTGAAAAAAAACCAGGTAAAGAATGGGTGATTGTAATTGATCCGGGTCATGGCGGCAGGGATCCCGGAGCACTTGGGGCATTTAGCAAAGAGAAGGAAATTAACCTGGCAATAGCCTTAAAAACAGGACATTATCTCGAGAATAACCTTGAAAACATAACTGTTATCTATACCAGGAAGGATGATTCAACAGTCGATCTGATAGACCGCCCAAGGATTGCAAATAAAAATAATGCAGATCTTTTCATCTCCATACATGCCAATTGGGCTAAATCAAAGAATGTTAGTGGTGCTGAGACATTTGTCATGGGCCATACCAAAGATCAGGCAAACCTTGAAGTAGCAATGAAAGAGAATGAGGTGATTTTACTTGAGGAGGATTATACAACAAAATATGCAGGATTTGATCCCAAGTCTCCCGAATCATATATAATGTTCACCCTGACGCAAAACGTCTATCTTGAACAAAGTACGAAACTGGCTGCAAAGATCCAGAACCAGTTCAATGTAAGGGTAAACAGAAAAGACCGTGGTGTTAAACAGGCCGGGTTCTGGGTATTATTCAACACAGCAATGCCAAGTGTTCTTATCGAGACAGGTTTTATAACAAATCAGGAGGAGGAAAAATACCTTAATTCTCAACAGGGTCAGGATTATCTGGCATCAGCAATTTTCAGAGCATGCAGGGATTATATAAACGAGATAGAACTAATGAGCAATATTTCGACTGTCAGAAATCCGGAACTACCCGGAAGAAGTACTGAAGGTAAGCTGACTGTCACCGATCAGCTTGTTTTTATGGTACAGGTGGCCACTACCGGGTCCAGAACGGAAATTAAACCTGAAAACTTCAAGGGGCTTACTGATATAGTTGAAATAGCCATTCAGAACAGATATAAGTATGCCACAGGGATATTTGCCGAATATAAAGAAGCGGTACAATACAGGAAAAAAATTGAAACAATTTATCCCGATGCATTCGTCATCGCTGTAAAAGATAACAAAATATTACCTTTACAGCAGGCATTGGAATTAAAAAGGAAATAATAATGATTAAGATCTCACACGAAATCAAGATTGGTGTAGTTGCACTGGTGACTATAATCGCATTTATCTGGCTGTATAATTTCCTCAAAGGCAAAGACTTTTTTAAAAATACGGTAAATTACTATTGTGTTTATAATGAAATAGGAGGTTTGGCAGAATCAAGCCCTGTTGAAATAAATGGTTATAAGGTGGGTGTGGTACAATCGATAAACCTTCTGGATGAAACCAGCGGAAAGCTTCTTGTTACATTTTCTGTGAGTAGAGACTTCAAGCTTCCTGTGAACACTATTGCCGAAATAGTACCCGTATCAATAATTGCAGGTATGAAGGTACATTTTCTTTTTGGTGAAGGACCAGGTACATACTCAGCAGGCGACACCATTCCCGGTCGGTTGACTGAATCACTGCTCACTACTATTGAAATAGAACTCTTCCCTGTTAAGAGACGTATCGAGGATCTACTCG
>CAZOZU010000163.1:0-5431 GCA_964584355.1 uncultured Rikenellaceae bacterium | reverse complement strand
AAGGCCAATCGAAAAAAATTTGCATGAGATAGTTCTCTTGCTTAATTTCGATATGTCTGTAAAAATCATTAGAAGTAAATATATAATCAAATTATAAACGATTCATAGCGCAACTATAAAGTTGAGTTATTACCAATAATTACCAATAATTACCATTTATTAGTTGATAAACTTAAAATTTAATCATATATTTGTACAATTAATTCACTGAAATGTCTTCAGCAGACGAAGTAGAAAAATTTCTCAAAGAATTAAAGGTGAAAATGAAAGTTTTCGATATATTATTTCTTGATGATCGTGGCAAAAACCAACAAACTCTACATGATTTAGAGATATCTCCATTACAACGAAAAGAAATTATTTCCAAACTAAAAACAGAAGATTATTCAGATGGCCCATTAGAGGAAAAAATGCATGGAATTTTACCAATGTGGATCTTTGGCAAGGAAGTTCGGGACAAAGAAATCTATATTAAAGTAAGTATGGGCACAGAGAACAATCCTGTCATTTGCATTTCTTTTCATTTTGCAGATTATCCTATGAACTATCCTTATAAAAATTAAAAGTATGAAAAGTCCATTTACAGGCAAAGAAATGACCATTCAAAAAGAATGGCGTACGATGAATTTTCGTAAGGACCAATTTACGGTATTGTTTCATTCATATAGATGTGATAAAACCGGGGAACAATTCGAAGATGAAGAGTTTTCAGAATTAAATTATAATCAATTAATAAACCAGTATAGACAAAAGTATTCTATACTTTTTCCTGAGCAGATTATTAATATTCGTGAAAAATATGGTATTTCTGCTACCAAAATGTCAGAAATTCTTGGATTTGGGGCAAATAGTTATAGGCAATATGAAAGAGGAGAGGTTCCTAGTCAATCTAATTCTCGATTAATACAACTTGCAGCAGATCCACATGAATTTAAAAAATTAGTAGACGTATGCAGCTCATTAAAGCCAAAAGAAAAAGAAAAGTTATATCACAAAATTCAATTAGTTATAGAAGAACAGAAAAACTCAAAGTCAGTAAGATTTCTAGAAGACTATTTCTTTGAAGCCTGCTTACCAAATTCTCTTACCGGATTCAAAATACCAAATTTGAAGAAGTTTACAGAAATGGTTGTTTATTTTACCGAAGTAATGCAACCATGGAAAACGAAACTAAATAAGCTATTGTACTATGCAGATTTTTATATGTATAAAAAAAATGGATTTTCGATAAGTGGAGTTCAGTATAGGGCAATCCCGATGGGCCCTGTTCCAAACAATTTTAATACTATCTTCGAGTATCTGGCTAATAATGATGATGTTGATATTTATTATATCACTTTTCCAAATGGAGGTGTTGGAGAACAGTTTAATCCTAATTCTAAAAGAAAATTTAATCCTGATCTATTTTCTGAAAATGAACGGGCTATATTAAAATTAATTGCTGAGAAATATAAGAATATTTCTACAAGTAAAATCATTGAATTAAGTCATGAAGAAAAAGGTTGGATTGAGAATAATACCGAAATGAAAATCATAGATTATAAATATAGCTTCGATTTAAATTAAATCTATTTACCTATTAAGAATAAGAACCTGCTCATATTCATCCCTGGATACTCCACATTCATTACATGCTATTGTGGCGAAAGAGAAGCGGGCAGCATAATAGGTTGTAAGAGCTTTTTGTGGACAGCATTCACCGTGTGTCTGCACCGTAGCTTTAGCGTAGGTGTAAGCCCGGAGTAGCTTTAGCTGTTAGGGATCCTTTAACAATAAAAAGCCCTCCTTCGTCCTGATAAATCGGGACTACGGAGGGCGGAGGTGGAGATTAGGGGAGTCGAACCCCTGACCTTTTGACTGCCAGTCAAACGCTCTAGCCAACTGAGCTAAACCCCCAAATTAAAAAGAACAATCAGAGTTGTCAAACGCTCTAACCTCCCGATAGTAATCAGGATGAGCTAAACCCCCGTGTTTCAGTGCCTTACCTGCCGAAAGGAAGGCAAACCACCGGGTCTGACGTCGCAAATGTAAAGAAAAATTTAAATAATATTTAACATATACCGATATTGTTAAGTTTTGTCTGAACGACGCTATTTTGTAATTTTGTGCGTCATATGAAAAACTGGAACCATTTTTTGTTCGTTATAAAATGTGAAATGGTACCATTATTGAATTTGTTTCAGAACACAAGCACCTTCTATGAGTCTTTAAAAAGGCAGACAGAGTGAAAAATAAGCGACAATATATACATGATTTTGATGATCTGATATTTGAATCCCGGAATAAGGAATATGGTGCTTACCAGTTACGTAAAAAATATAACTCATTTGTAATCACAGGTATTATTATAAGTATATTTTTGGGGTGTTCAGTGGTGATAATCCCTTTTATGGCGAATAAAACTTCTAATGCACTGATAGCAGGTGGAGGAAGATTTGTGCAGGTAAAGATGGATGTCCTGGAACCCCCGCCGGAAGATTTTTATGTTCCTGCAGCTCCTGCGCCGCCTCCAGAGGAATCCCCCAAAATACAGGAAATAGTCAAATATGTACCACCTGAGGTGGTCGATACTGTTTTAAGCATTGATCTTACTCCTATTACTACAGATGAAGTATTGGCCCATGCGGATAAACTTACACCCGAAATTACCGGGGCAACAGGCTTTGGTAATGATATCCTGGAGGGAGAAGGAGGTTACGGGACCGATGAGCCTTTCTACCTGGTTGAAGTAATGCCCTCATTCAAAGGAGGCGACTTAAACACATTCCGCGATTATATACAAAAAAGAACCAATTATCCCCAGGAAGCTATTGACAAGAAAATACAAGGAAGGGTATATCTTACATTTATTATTGAACCTGACGGATCAGTAAGCCATGTTACAATTGTAAAAGGAGTTGATCCATTGATAGATAATGAAGCATTAAAGGCAATACGGAGTTCACCCGACTGGACTCCGGGACTGCAACGAGGACAACCGGTAAGAGTAAGGTATTCAATGTCGCTTAGTTTTGTAATTTGACTTATTATTTCGATCTATTTCTTATCTTTAACAGAAGTAATAAAATAAACAATTATGAAAAGAACAATAGGTTTATTAATCACATTAAT
Organism: uncultured Rikenellaceae bacterium; assembly: GCA_964584355.1. Lineage (GTDB taxonomy): Bacteria > Bacteroidota > Bacteroidia > Bacteroidales > VadinHA17 > LD21. The sequence goes on along the minus strand of CAZOZU010000163.1, from coordinate 2,320 downwards.
GATAATTCTTTCAGGCTGCGGATCATCTAAAAAACAGCTTCAGAGAGGAAATTATGATGCAGCAATAGCCACAGCAGTGAAAAAACTGCGTAAGGATGCTGACGATGAAAAACAAATAGAGACCCTGGAACGCTCATTCAATGTTGTTACAGAACAGGATAATGAGAGAATCAGATTCCTGAAAATGGAAGGAAGACCACAAAACTGGGATGAGATATACCTTATTTATAAAAGAATGAGCGACAGGCAGTCTCTTATCCGGACGGTCATGCCATTAAAACTTCGCGGAAGGCAGGTTGAATTCCCTTATGTCGATTATATGCCCGAAATGATCAATGCCAAACGTGAATCAGCTGATTACTATTATAACCACGGAATTGAACTGATGAACAGCGGGCTGAAAGATTCATACAGGCAGGCTTATTATGAATTCCTGAGAGCTAAAGAATATGTGGGAGATTATGAAGATATTGATAATAAGATTATCGAATCAAAATACCTGGGAATGAGCAGGGTATTTGTTTCATTGCAGAACATGACAATGATAAATTTCCCCAAACAGTTTGAGGAGGATCTCCTCACAGTTGACCTTCAGGCTCTTAATAATGAATGGGTGGAATTTCATATTACAAATCTTGATGAGAACATTGACTACGACTATTTTATAAATGTGAATCTGAGAAACATAATGGTAAGTCCCGACCTTACAGAGGAATATGACTCGATAGCAAAAAGAGATGTTGAGGATGGATTCGAATACAAGCTTGACAGCAGGGGTAATGTTATGAAGGATTCATTGGCCAACGATATCAAAATAACGAAATATAAAACACTTCAATGTGCCCTGGTAACTACAGTTCAGACAAAACAATGCCAGATCGACGGTGATGTTGAGATCATACAGATGAATCCCAAAAATGTTCTCAAAAAAGATCCCATTGGAGCCCAGTCAACTTTTGAACATATGTCAGCAAGAGCTATCGGTGATAAGGGTGCCCTGACCGCTTCCCAACTGGAAAGAACCCGGGCAGAGGCAATGCCTTTCCCTTCCGATATCGAAATGGTACTGCAGTGTTCAGAGGCCCTTAAACAGGCAATACGGGGTTCAATACAATCAAACAGGAGACTTATTAATTAAATGATTGAAACAGTCCGGAAAGAAGAAACAGCAATTCTTATAGGCATAAATTATCCGGGACAGGACAATCGCGAGACGGACGAATATATTGACGAACTGGCGTTTCTGACAGAAACGGCCGGTGCCAGGCCTGTTAAGAGATTCATCCAGAAACTTGCTATGCCTAATCCGAGAACCTTCGTGGGATCAGGGAAAATGGAAGAGATAGCAAAATATGTTAAGAATAAACATGTTGACCTTGCTATCTTTGATGATGAATTATCACCGGGCCAGATAAGAAATATTGAAAAAGTACTTGGCTGCAGAATCCTCGACAGGACAAATCTTATACTTGATATTTTTGCCGTTCGTGCCCGTACTTCACATGCCAGGACACAGGTGGAACTTGCACAATACCAATATCTCCTGCCCCGGTTGGCAGGTATGTGGACACACCTCGAAAGACAAAAAGGAGGTATAGGACTGAGAGGTCCCGGTGAAACAGAAATAGAAACAGACAGAAGAATCATCAGAGACAAAATAGCATTACTGAAAGAACAACTGAAGAAAATAGATATTCAGATGGCTACCCAGCGTAAAAACAGGAGTAAAATGGTCAGGGTAGCTCTGGTGGGATATACAAATGTCGGAAAATCAACAATAATGAATCTGCTTAGTAAATCTGCGGTCTTCGCTGAAAATAAGCTTTTTGCTACACTGGATACTACTACAAGAAAGGTCGTTATCGGTAACCTTCCATTCCTGCTGTCAGATACAGTCGGATTTATCCGTAAACTGCCACATGATCTGGTGACATCATTTAAATCTACTCTCGATGAGGTAAGGGAATCAGACCTTATTGTACATATAGTGGATATCTCACATCCCGGTTTCGAGGAGCAAATAAATGTAGTTAATGAGACACTTGCGGAGCTGCTTTCATCAGACAAGCCTTCAATACTGATATTCAATAAGATAGATGCCTTCTCTTATACTGAGAAAGATAAAAATGACCTGACCCCTGTGGATAAAGAAAATTATTCACTCAACGACCTTAAAAAAACCTGGATGGCCAATGATAAAAACAGTTCGACAGTATTTATCTCAGCAATGACAAAGGAAAATATTGAAGAACTGCGTAAATTACTATATGAGGAGGTGAAAAAGATACATATAACAAGGTATCCATATAATAATTTTTTA
>CAZOZU010000162.1:0-5441 GCA_964584355.1 uncultured Rikenellaceae bacterium | reverse complement strand
TCTTAATACTTTTTATACTACCGGCATCAGTTCTTTGCCAGTTAAAGAATAACTACGAAATTTCCCTGGCAATATCTGGTCTTAGTGACTCTTCTGTTTATATGGCATATCATTTTGGCGACAAGCAGTATATAAAGGATACTGTTCATCTCGATGGAAAAGGTCGCGGGGTATTTGCAGGACAGGAAAGTCTTCAACAGGGTATATATATGATTGTATTGCCAGGCAAAAAATATTTTGAATTTCTTGCTTCCGACGACCAGATATTTTCCATAACATGTGATTATGATGAATACTATAAAACGCTGAAATTCAATGGATCGGATGAAAATTCAGAATTCTTGGATTATCAGAAAAAGTGGTCATCTCTTCAGCAGCAGGCTCAGGCAATATCACGAAGGATACAAAATAACAGACAGAACGATGATTCAATAAAAGTTCTCATGGAAAAACAGAAATCCCAGGAAGAAACAATGAAATCCTATCTCAGAAACACTGCAGAAAAGAACAAAGGGGGTTTACTGTCAGTACTTGTTAATTCAATGTTACCTGTTGAGGTGCCCGATTTTAATATTCCTGAAGGCACTCATAATCCTGATTCTGTAAGGTGGGTATCGAGATATAACTATAACAAAGATCATTTCTTTGATAATCTCGATCTTACAGATGAGAGGCTTCTCCGTACACCTCTGCTTAATGCCAGACTTGATGCTTTTTTCAGGAATGTAGTAATACAGCATCCTGATTCTATTAATAAGGAAATTGACAGGATAATTAAAAAATGTGAGGACAATTATAGTGTTTTCCAATTTATTGCCGTATACCTTTTTAACCACTTCAGGGAAAGTGAAATAATGGGTCATGATGCAGTTATTGTTAAGCTTGCAGATGATATTTACCTGGCTGGGAAAGCTGATTGGATAACAGATGATTTCAGGGATGACCTGGCCAGACAGGTGGAATTAATAAGGAATAATCTTATAGGCATGAAAGCCAAAAACCTTGTCATGGATTCCTATAATGGTGTATTTGTTTCTCTATACGATATAGAAAAGGATTTTACAATACTCTATTTCTGGGAGCCAAATTGCGGCTATTGTAAGGAGGTAACTCCAAAACTCAAAACATACTATGAAAAAGCAAAAAATGATGGTATTGAAGTATTTGCTATCTGTACAATAGATGACAAATCACAGTGGACAGAATATATTGAGAAATATGAATTAATATGGATCAATGGATGGGATCCTGAAAGACTCACTCATTTTGATTTTTACTATAATGTTCAGGCTACTCCCATGATCTATATTCTCGACAGGAATAAAACAATAATCGCAAAAAAGATTTCGGTAGACGATATTTCCGCCTTCATTGATAATTACCGGAAATATAACATGTAATCAGTTCTTAAGTCTGTGTATCAGGTCATATATTGAATTAAAATGCTCAGTTGATTCTTTTTCAATCAATAGCCATTTCCCGTCTTTATTGTCCGGAATTTTTATTGTTAAACCGACCTCTTTTTCTGAAACATTATACCCTGCCCTGGCAACAGCACGTTCTGTCCAATTACGTATTATACCCTTTCCTGAGATATATATTTCTTTTCGTGGTTTTTTCATGAATGTAAAACTGCCGTCTTTGGAATTGAATCCAATTATTGCTGATTTAAAGAGGTGGTCAAAAGAACCATCAAGAATCAAGTCTTCGGGAGCTCCTTCCAGCATACCTGAATCCAGCATCAACCATATTTTATCAGCCTGATTTACAGCAATATTAAAGTCATGTGTTGAGAAAATAATGGTTTTTCCCTCTCCGGTCAGTTCTAGCATCAGATTAATGATCTCATATTTACTGGAAATATCAAGGAATGCTGTTGGTTCATCCATTATCAAAATTTCAGTATCCTGGGCAAGCACACGTGCAATCATTGCTTTTTGTCTTTCACCGTCAGAGAGTTCTGAAATATTCCTGTTACGGAAATGAATCAGACCTGTTTTTTCCAGGGAACTCTCTATAGCCATATAACTCTCCCTGTCAATTTTCCCAAGCCAGTTTGTATGAGGGAACCTGCCAAGCGAGACAAGATCAAGAACTGTCATATTGCTTGCCCTGACTATTTCAGTTGAAATGTAACCTGCTTTTCGGGCTAATTCCAGTCTGGTATATTCGTAAATATTTTTATTATGAAGCTGTATATGTCCTCCCAGAGATTCCTGTAAGCCTGTCAGTGTACGCAAAAGAGTACTCTTTCCTATACCGTTTCTTCCAATAACTGCAATAAGTTCGCCAACATTAGAAGTGACGGAAAGAGGTGGTAAAAGCTCCTTAATATGTCTTCCTGAAGCATAACCGATTCTTAATGAATCTAGTATTATGATATTTTTAGTTACAGTAGTCATCAGAAAATACCAGTTTCTCTTTTTCTACGAAGTATTACCCATATTACAACAGGAATTCCAATCAATGATGTAACAGAGTTTACAGGAAGAATACTCTCGGTACCCGGAAGCTGTGATATAACATCGCTTATCAGCATTATAATTCCACCTGTCAGAATAGTTCCCGGTACCAGAATTTTATGATCAGAACTTTTGAAGATGTTCCTTACAATATGGGGTACTGCAATCCCGATGAATCCTATCGGGCCGCAGAATGCTGTAACACTTCCTGCCATTATGCTTGTACAGGCAAAAATCAATAATCTCGCGAGTTTAATATTCAGCCCGATACTGCCCGCATAATTCTCCCCAAGCAATAGTGCATTCAGCATTTTAACAGAGGCTATACTTAATAACATGCCTGCAGAAACAGTGATTACAAGAACTTTTAACTGTCCTGCTGACAGATTGCCAAGGCTTCCCATTGTCCAGATCACATATGTTTTCAGCATTGTCTCGCTGCTGAAATACTGCATAATACTTACTATTGCAGAGATTCCGCTTGCCAGCATTATCCCGATGATCAGGATTGTCATAATTTCCCTGATCCGGGATGAGATAAACATGATCAATATCATTATTGCTCCTGCTCCTGCCCATGCTGATATTACAAGTACCCAGTTACCAATATTCTGAAGGTTGCCGGCAAAAAAACTTGCAGAGAAACCCAGTATTATAAGTGCAACGCCAAAACTTGCTCCTGAACTTACTCCCAGCACATAGGGACCTGCCATTGGATTCCTGAAAATTGTCTGCATCTGTAAGCCACTTAATGACAATGCTATACCCACAGCAAGTGCTGTAAAAGCTTTTGGCAGCCTGAAGCTGAGAACTATGGTTTCAATATTTTTATCTGCATTACCGGTAAATACTTTGATTATCTCTACAGGTTTTATTGATACCGATCCGAGAAGAATATCAAGAACAAAGGTAATGACAAGTACTACAGCAAGCAGTATAAATACAGGGGTAAATCTGTTTCCCGGGGCCGAACTTATTATTTCTGATATTTTGTTTTTAGTTCTCACCGGTATACTGGTTATTTTATTTTCTTATAATAGAAAAGTTCCCAATCCTTAAATAGTTCAGGATTCAATATTGCTGCAATATCTTTCAGGATCAGGTCAGGATGAAGTGCACCACTCTCCCAGTAATCATTACCTCCTCCCGGGGACATTTTATTATTGTTATTATAAAGGTTGTCGTTAATATAACATGGCAATTTAGTAAATCTCTGATCAATTGAATAGATATCCTTTTTTGATTTAGCGACACCTATATTCAGCCAGTAATCAGCATCAACAGCCCGCAGGAAAACATCCTCAAGCCCAAATGGCATTGATAATGACGACTCGGTATCCTTCCACAGATAGTTACCTCCCGCATCCTGAATAAGTCTGCTTATATAAGAATTTCCCGGAGAAACATACCAGGCATCCCGGAAAGGAAGGCCAAGAAGAACATCTGGTCTATTTCTGGCATTATGTCGCACATATTCCCTTATCTGGTTATATGATGTAACAACAGATGTAAAGATTGAGTCTGCCATTTTCTCTTTGCAAAACAGCGCACCATATAATTTTATCCATTCAGCTTTTGCCATTGGATCCTCTTCCAGATAATCAGCATTAAAAAGAGCCTGTGTGCCCAGTTCTCTTATCTTGCCGATATAACCAGCTGATTCACTGCCAATTCCATAAAACATAATCAGATCAGGAGAGATGCTTATTATAAGTTCATTATTTAATCCCGCTTCATAACCTACATTACTTATCAATCCCGCATTTATCATTGCAGATATCTTTTCATCATATACAAACCCGGTTCCTGATACTCCTGCAATAGTATGTCGCTCATCCAGAGCAGCCACCATTGCAAGATGTGTAGTTGACATGCAGATGATTTTTTTTACAGGAACATAAATGACCTTAGATGGATCTATTTTTAAAGTAAGCTCACTATCTCTGTTTATAAGGTAATAATTATATTCAATATCTGTAGCTCCCTGCCATGGATCATTAATTGTAAGTAAAGTACAGCTGTCAGTATTTTGCAGAGAGAATCTTTTTGCTATGGTTACGATTCCGGTACTATTTTTGACTTCCGATTCATTATTATTATTTCTATTGCCATTACAGGAAATTATCAAAGTTGCAGCAAAAAACAGTGCTAACCACAAACAGAATTGTTGTTGATATACTTTATTCATTTTTCCGAAAGCCTTGAATAATTGCTGAAGCAAAGCTTTGTTAAAAATACTAAAGAGTTCCGCAGGAATTTCTTACAATAAGTTCAGGTTTTATATTTACCTGACGTTTGAATTTACTTTTTCCTGAATTTTTAACTTCCGACCATATCATATACGCCACTTTAGTTGCCATTGCAGGCAGGGGTTTCCTAAGGCATGTTATCGGAGAAAGCATCAGATCAAAGCCTGTTGCTTCCTCCATGGATACTATTGCAATGTCCTGTGGGACACGTAATTTTCTTTTACTCAAAAATGACATTAACGGATATACCAGAGATGCATGGAGAGTTAAGATAACATCAGCACGAAAAGGAGGCCGCATTAGTTTTTCCAATTCGGAAAAATCAATATCATCTTTTATCATCTTAAAATCAATGTTAAGAATAACAGGTTTATTAATATTCTCAATTCTTTCAAGTGCAATTCTAATTTCATGCAGTAGGTCAGTATCCGATTTAAATGATTTACGGTCAGTAGTTATAATAATATTTTTATAGCCCAGTTTTGCGATATGCTCAGCTATAAGTCCGGCTCCGTAAGAGAGATCAGTTGAGACTGTACTCATCCTCAGTGTCTTCATTGATTTTTCAAGCAAAATAAATGGGTATTCTGAAGAACGCAATGTTCTTATTGTGGAATCATCAGCAGCTTCTCCCACCAGGACCAATCCGCTAAAGAATTTTTTAAAAGCACTTGTTAAACGCTCAAATCTCTGATCATCCGGATCTTTTGTAATTATTGAGAATCCCAGG
>CAZOZU010000161.1:0-5454 GCA_964584355.1 uncultured Rikenellaceae bacterium | reverse complement strand
GCATTAATAGGATTATGTATGGATGAAGAAGGAATTACACATGATCCTGAAAAAAGAGTTAATATAGCTGAAAAGATTATTGAAAGGGCTTGTAAAATAGGAATTAAACCTGAGGATATAATAGTTGATCCTCTTGCCATGGCTGTAAGTGCCGACCCGAACGTATGCATGGTAACCCTGGAGACAACAGGACTGTTACGTCGTAACCTGGGTCATAATATTACGCTTGGAGTCAGCAATATATCTTTTGGATTACCCGATAGGGAATCATTGAATAACGCATTTGTAACACTCTCAATTTATAATGGCTTAACCTGTCCTATTGCCAATCCTGAAAAAATAACCTCAATTATTCGAGCGGCAGATCTTGTTATGGGACGTGATGATTTCGCAATACGGTTTATTGAGTACTATCAGCGTATACAACAATTTAAATAACTAAATATCAGAAATACGGATGACCGTTCTTAAACCAGCAAGAAGATGGCAGCCTGCCTTTTATCCTTTTAAAAAACAGAAATTGAGTCTGAGGATCCTGGAGAAGACCGAACTCTTGATAAAGGGTCCTCTTTTTGGTTGCAGGATGTGCGGCAACTGCCTTTTACAGGAGACAGCTTTTATTTGTCCCATGGAGTGTCCTAAAGGTTTGAGAAATGGACCTTGTGGTGGAGTAACACCTGAGAAAAGATGTTATATTGATGAGACACGTAAATGTGTCTGGTACTGTATTTATGAAAGAGCACTTAAAAAAGGACGCGAGGATACTCTTCTTGAAGTCCTGCCGCCTCTTGACTGGAACAAGACAGGTACACAGACATGGGGAGATGTTGTAAACCAGGTAAAAAAGACAGGTACAGGTATATTTATCCGAAGCCTTTTTTCAAAGGATAAAGAAAAAAAAGCCCAGGTATGGGACTCGGTATTTAAAACTATCCGTCAGCCGGAATGGTGGAATGGAGATTCGGAATACCACCCTCCGGTTTACCAGGAGCCTGTCTCTGAACTTGAAAGAAAACTCAGAAACGGTCAGTTTGTTGTTGCAACAGAAGTAACACCCCCGCTGGGTGCAAGTTCAAAAAAACTGATAAGGGAAATAGAGCTTGTAAAATCTTATGTTACTGCAATAAACTTCACAGATGCTTCATCTGCAAATCCAAAAATGTCGTCACTGGCATGCTGTAAGGTTTCAAATGATCTGGGTGCAGAAGCTGTTTTGCAAATAGCTGCACGTGATACAACACGCACAGGACTTCAGTCAACGGTAATTGGTTCGGGACAGTTCGGAGTGAAAAATATACTCTGTATTACAGGCGATAGCGCCAGGGTAGGCCCTGCACCAACAGGAGATTTGAATATTGTTGACATTGATTCTGTCCAGATGCTATGGATATTAAGGAAGATGAGAGATGAAGGGACCTATCTCGATGGCAGGAAGATTAAATACCCACCGCGGTTTTTTCTTGGTGCTGCTGCTTCACCTCTAGCACCTGACCCTGTATTGCAAGCAATTAGAGACCAAAAAAAAATAAATGCAGGTGCACAATTCTTTCAAACAAATATTATCTTTAATCCTCAGGGTATTGATCCTTGGCTGGAAGAAATAAATAAAAGAGACCTGTTGGATAAAGTGTATATACTGGCAGGTGTTGCCCCTCTTAAAAGTTATAATGTAGCCAGATACCTTCACGATCATGTCCCGGGAGTCTTTATTCCCGAAAAAATATTGGAACGGATGGAAAAGGCAGGAGATGGAGCAGCAGAAGAGGGTTTACAGATAGTACTTGAGATTATTGATTCATTAAAAAAGAAAGATGGTATTAAAGGGATTCACCTGATGACTCTGGGTTGGGAAGAGGTCGTTGAAAGGGTAGTGAGGGAATCAGGAATATACCCCCCAACCTACCCAAGGGAGGGATAATATTATGTCTCCAATAATCTATAGTTCAGGTAAAGGTGGTTGATGAAAATAGAATAAGAATGAACAATAAGACTTTTCAATATGCTCTCAGGGATCTTAAATTAGACAGATCTCAGATAGATGATGTTTTGGGATACAGAGATGTAGAATCATTTGAGCTTGTGTCAGAGATTGTTGATGAGGTGATTGGTGAAGCAGCAACAATAAGTGATATCAAAGCTGAGTACCGGATCTTTGACAAAGTTGATTTTAATAGTGAATCGAAGCTGGTTAGAATAAATGATATAGAATTCAAGGTCAATAAGATAATATTCGGGCAGATAAAAAAATCTGAGTTAATTGTAGTGTTTCTTTGTACAGCGGGAGAGGAGATATGTTCACGAAGCAGGAAATTGATGAAAGAAGGTGATCTTTTAAGGGGATATGTATATGATGTTATCGGCAGTGAAATAGTAGAGGCAGCCGCAGATAAAATGCAGGATGGACTGGAAAAAACCATATTGGTTTCAGGTAAAGGAATTACTAATCGTTACAGTCCTGGTTATTGTGGCTGGGATGTTGTCGAACAACAAAAACTTTTCAGCCTGATGCCTGATAATTTTGGTGGTATATCACTTTCTGAAACATCACTGATGTATCCGTTTAAGTCAGTTAGCGGATTTATTGGGGCAGGTAAAGATGTCAAGCGGGTTCCTTATGCCTGTCATCTATGCGATATGGAAGATTGCATTTACAGAAGAAAAAAATATCATGAATCAGGGACAAATAAGAGTCAAAATACTTAAAAAAGAAATTTATTATGGAAACAATTACCAGAAATCTATTAAGAAAGAGCATACTTGTCTTCATACAGGTACTCTTTTTAGGGACTTTCATATCAGGTCAGCAAGCCTGGGAATTTCCTTATCAGAATCCTGATCTGTCAGTCGAAGAACGTGTAGATGACCTTGTTGGCCGGATGACTGCTGAAGAGAAGATCAGCCAGATGATGAATACGGCACCAGCCATAGAGCGGTTGGGAATACCTGCTTATGACTGGTGGAATGAATGTCTTCATGGCGTTGGACGTGCCGGGGTGGCAACTGTCTTTCCCCAGGCTATCGGCTTGGCCGCTACCTGGGATGAGGATCTGATATTCAGGGTGGCAACTGCCATTTCGGATGAGGCAAGGGCAAAACATCATGAGTTTGTTAGAAATGGTTCTCACAAACGCTATCAGGGACTTACATTCTGGACTCCCAATATAAACCTGTTCAGGGATCCCAGATGGGGAAGAGGTCAGGAAACATATGGTGAGGATCCTTTCCTTACAGGGAAAATTGCTGTGCAATTTGTAAAAGGATTACAGGGTGATGACCCGAAATATTTTAAGACCATTGCCACATTAAAGCATTATGCTGTACATAGCGGTCCTGAACCAGAACGACATTCATTTGATGCTGTAACTGATGAAAGAGATTTGAGAGAGACATACCTCCCTCAATTTGAGATGGGGATCAAGGAAGGGAAAGCCTATTCCGTTATGTGTGCATATAATAGGTATAGAGGTGAAGCCTGCTGCGGAAGTGATGCACTTCTCAATAGTATACTTCGTGATGAATGGGGTTTTAACGGATATGTAGTATCTGATTGTGGAGCAATATCTGACATTTACAGAGGTCACAAAATTGTAGAGACTGCAGCTGAAGCTGCAGCGCTTGCAGTACGTTCAGGAACAGATCTTGAGTGTGCAAGTGTATATAGAAATCTTAAAGAGGCACTGGAAAAGGATCTTATAACAGAAGATGAAATTGATATTGCTGTTAAAAGGCTCTTTACAGCAAGATTCAGGCTCGGTATGTTCGATCCGCCTGAAATGGTAAAATATACCGATATACCTTACAGTGTCAACGACAGTAAAGAGAACGGTGAACTGGCAATGGAGACCACACTTAAGTCAATAGTGTTGTTAAAGAACCAGGATGATCTGCTTCCATTGAAGAAGGATATCGGGACAGTTGCGGTTATAGGTCCTAATTCTGATGAGTCATTTGTTTTGCTTGGAAATTATAATGGTAATCCATCAGATCCTGTAACCCCATTAAGAGGAATAAAGGAAGAATTGGAAGGTTTATCGGAAGTTTTGTATGCGCAGGGTTGTAACTGGGTGGAAGGTTTGCCTCGACAGAAACCAGAAGAAAAACTAAAAGCCGAGGCTCTTGAAATAGCCGGTAAGGCTGATGCTATAATCATGTGTATGGGAATCACCCCGCGACTTGAAGGTGAAGAAATGAGGGTTGAGGTGGATGGATTCAAAGGTGGCGACCGTACCAGAATAGATCTCCCTGATGTACAGAAGCAACTCATTAAGGAGATTCATGCTTTGGGCAAACCAGTGGTATTGGTTTTAATGAATGGAAGTGCGCTAGCTGTTAACTGGGCAAATGATAATATCCCTGCTATCGTAGAAACATGGTATGGTGGTCAGGCTGCAGGCCGTGCACTTGCAGATGTGATATTCGGCGATTACAATCCCGGGGGCCGCCTGCCCGTAACATTCTATAAATCAGTGGATGACCTTCCTGGTTTCGCTGATTATAATATGAAAGACAGAACCTACAGGTATTTCGAGGGCGAACCTCTTTATCCTTTCGGTTATGGATTAAGCTATACAACATTTGAATACCACAACCTTAAAATAAATGAGACTGTGAAATCCGGAGAGAATGTTATAGTATCGGTTGATGTGAAGAATACAGGTAACAGGGAGGGAGATGAAGTAATACAGCTTTACCTCTCAAACCTAAGTGCATCAGTTCCTGTACCAATACTTGCTCTCAAGGGATTTAAACGTATTCACCTGAATCCAGGTGAAACCAGGACTGTAACTTTTACAGTTACACCGGAGGCATTCTCAGTTATCGATGAGCAGAACAAAAGAGTAATCAAACCGGGGATCTTTGAATTGAGTGTCGGAGGTGGGCAGCCAAAGGCTGGCACGGGAGTGAAAGAACTGGGTATACTAAAGAAAAAAATTACTATACTGTAGTAAATGTTACCGGCTAGCGATTCTTTATTTCTTCTGACTTTGGAGTGAAATAAAAGGCTTATCTTTATAATATAAAAGATTCATTAAAATGAAAACCAGATTATTCTTACTGATACTTATATCTGTTATTGCTTTTTTTGATGTTTCTGCCCAGAAAATCAATAAAAAAATTAAAATTACAGGAAGAGTAACCGACCTATACAGCAGCCCCGTTTCCGGTGCTTTTATTATGATTGATGGAAATACCACGAATGTAAAAACCAATTATAAGGGAAATTATAAAATAAAAGTAAAACCATCGGTAAAGCAAATAGGCGTTTTTACAACAGTCACGGGAGTAAAAGAAGAACCTATTAACGGAAGAACAGTTATAGATTTCAATCTCGACAAAATCATTACTATCCTGCAAGATGCAGGTACAGGAGGTGTCAGCGAAGATGTGGTTAATTCAGGTTACGGCACTGCCAGAAAAGGAGATTTATCAAAACCTGTTACCAAATCTGATGTG
>CAZOZU010000160.1:0-5470 GCA_964584355.1 uncultured Rikenellaceae bacterium | reverse complement strand
CTTTTACTGCTTCCGGGAGGAGTCTGACATCATCCACACCGGGGAATCCTATATTCACATCCAGCACATCTGCTCCTGCCATGATCTGGTTTTCTGCAAGTTCGAGTACATACTCAAAATTACCTTCCTGCAAGGTGGAAACAAGTTTTTTTCGTCTTGTCGGATTAATACTCTCCCCAATAATAATTACAGGACCTTCAGTATCAATGATAACTTCGTTTGTCCTTCCAGTAAGAATAGTCTTCATTAATTTTGCTTTTCCGCTATTTTACCTGTTGATTCAGATAATTTACCGCACCCTGTGGATCAGGGGAATAGAAGTCTGCACCAATTTCCTGGCAGTATTCTATTGTAACAGGAGCTCCGCCAATAAGTATCTTATTATCAGTATAATCCCCTTTTATAATCTTTACCATCTCCCTCATATTTACCATTGTAGTGGTAAGTAATGCAGAGAGGCCTACAGCAGCATCCGGGTTTTCGTCCAGTGCTTTCATGAACTTGTCAGTTCCTACATCCACTCCAAGGTCGACTACTTCCCATCCTCCTCCTTCAATCATCATGGCTACAAGGTTCTTGCCTATATCATGCAAATCACCAGCTACAGTACCGATGATGAACTTACCTTTACTTTTTGTTTCTCCTGACTGGAAAAAAGGTTTGATATGTTTCATCGCGCTGTTCATCGATTTTGCTGACATCAGCATCTGTGGAACATAAATCTCCTTTCTGCCGAATTTTTCACCCACAATCGCCATTGCAGGAATGAGAGCGTTATCAAGTATCTCATCAGGTTTTATACCATGTTCAATGGCTAATTTTGTCAATTCATCAGCTCCGTCCTGACCTTTCATCCCAGGTGGATAAGGACATGCTTTGTCTATTTTACCATATTCAACACAACTGGAAATCCTGCTCAATATATCAGTCATGGTCTATTTTTTTAAGATTTTCTCCGGAATCGATTCCTTATCAAATATATAAATAATTATGCTTCCTGAAACATCATATATTGTTTGAAAACATTATAAGACTTTTATTTAATTAAGTTGATTATTTTTATCTCCTGAATGACAAATAAAATTAAATGCTCATGAAATACTTAATAATTATGTTTCTAATAAGTTTTGCAATAACCTCAAATGCTCAAATAAGCAATAAGGGCCAGTTTCAATATAGTACAGATGTTGGAAATCCTTTACAAAAAGGTTCATCCCATTATAACTCAACCGAACAGTTTTATACTCTCAGGGGAGGAGGTTACAATATCTGGTTCGAAAGAGATGAGTTTCACTTTCTCTTTGATAAGATCAAAGGCGATTTTATTCTTACTGCTAATTTTAAACTCGAAGGTGAAGGCATTGATCCTCACAGGAAGACAGGCTGGATGTTGAGGTCCTCAACCGATGAAGATTCTCCACATATTTCATCTGTTCTGCATGGCGACGGTCTTACTGTGATGCAATGGAGGGATTATGCCGGAGGTGAAATGAAAGATCCTGAAAACGAGATTTTTGCAGAAGGATCAGATTATGAGATTATTCAGATTGAGCGATCGGGAAAAACTATTATTATGAGAGCTGCACAACAGGGAAAACCCCTTGAAACCATAGGATCCCATGAAATGATCAACCTTCCCGATGAGGTACTTGCAGGACTCTATATATGTTCGCATAATCCTGATGTTGTTGAAGAGGCGACAGTGTGGAATGTACGTATAGACCAGCCTGTTGGAGATAATTATAATGCCGGGAGAGAAGGATACCTGGGTTGCAGATTAGAAACTATAGATGTTTTCAATGGCAGGAGATTGGTAATTTATGAAAAAGACGGCAGGTTTGAGGCACCTAACTGGATGCCTGACGGGAAAAAGCTCCTGTTCAATATGGATGGATTACTTTATACAATTCCAGTAGAAGGAGGAGAGATAAAAAAGCTTAATACCGGTTTTGCAGACAGGAATAATAATGATCATGGCATATCATTCAATGGCAAATTACTGGCTATAAGTCATCATCGTCAAGGAATGCCGGGAGGCGGATCCACAGTATATGTTCTTCCCCTGAAAGGAGGTACTCCCAGTCAGGTAACCGAAAATACTCCCTCGTACTGGCATGGATGGGCTCCAAATAATGAAGAAGTTGTCTATGTTGCCCAGCGAGAGGGGAAAAATATCTATAATATTTACAGGAACTCGATAAAGGGAGGCAAGGAGGTAGCTCTTACAAATATTGGACCAGATGAACATGTTGACGGATGTGAATACTCTCCTGATGGAAAATACATTTATTATAACGGAAGTCATACGGACAATATGCAGATATGGCGTATGAAACCTGATGGTTCAAACAGGGAACAACTCACATTCGATGAATATAGAAACTGGTTCCCTCATATCTCACCCGATGGCAAATGGATAGCTTTCATTTCATTTCCACACGATATTGAGAAAAACAGCCATCCCTCATACAAAAGGGTAATGCTCAGACTGATGCCCGTTGACGGAGGAGAACCGAAAGTAATTGCATACCTGTACGGCGGACAGGGAACAATCAATGTTCCTTCATGGTCGCCTGACAGTAAGCAAATAGCGTTTGTAAGCAACTCCGGCAAATAGAAAGCTTAATCTCAAAAAAAATACCTATTTTTCCTGCGGCAATTATAATAAACAATGCTCTCAGGCCTCTATAAATTACTTACGGTTCCTGTTTATGGAATACTGTATGTATACACTGCCGCAGGTATCTTTATGGCGATATTTCTCTCATGGGTAAACGCCAGAAAACCATTGATGCTACTGTCAAAACTCTGGGCAAAATCGGTGTTTCTAATGATGGGCAAGACAATACACATCATTGGTCAAGAAAATATTATTAAGGATGAGAAATATATTCTTATTGCCAACCATGCCAGTCTCTTTGACATTGTGGCCATAACGTCGTTTTACCCCGAGGTCTCATGGTTTGGTCATGAACGGCTTCTTAATATACCTGTCTTTGGTAAATTTCTGAAAATGACTGACTATGTACCTTTCAAAGAACCAACTGTGACCAACACCCGCCATATGCTTGAACAACTTATGGAAAAAGCTAATGATAGGACTGTAGCCCTGTTTCCTGAAGGAACAAGAACAACGAGTGGTAAGATTAATCCCTTTTACAGGGGATTTATTTACCTGTTCCGGTCGAGAGAGATCGGAATACTGCCTGTTACACTAAATGGTTTTTATGATTTCAAACCAAAAACAAGGTTTTATATCAATTTTGGTACAAGACTCGAAATTGTAATTCATAAACCTATCCCACGGGATGAACTTATAAATAAAAATGACTGTGAAATAATTGACAAGGTTAAAACTGTAATAGAATCGGTTTATCATTAATAACATGACAGAAGAAAAAAAAGAAAAGTGGATTTTTATTGTTAATCCGATAGCGGGTAACTCATTTGCAGGGACCATGGTTCCTGAGATAGAGAAAAAAATAAAGGATTATAATATTGATGCTGAGATTATTCTGACAGAGCGGCCCGGCCATGCTACAGAAATCGCAAAAAATTCAGCAGAAAAGGGTGTTAAATACATCATCGCTGTCGGTGGTGATGGAACATTCAATGAAGTTGCCAGGTCATTGATAAATAACAGGGAAGTTGTTGCAGGTGTTATCCCCGCAGGATCAGGTAATGATTATAACCAAATCCCCGGTTTCCCTAATCGTTTTACTGATAATGAATGGGAAATATTCTTCAGGAAAAATATTGCAACACAGGATGTTGGTATAGTGAATGGAACTATTTTTCTGAATGGACTGGGTATTGGCTTTGATGCAGAAGTAGCTGCACAGAATTATACCGATGAAGGCAAAGTAAGGAAAGGGGGAAGTGATAAATATATATGGCATATTGTCAAAACACTCCTGTTTTTCAGGGAAAAAAGGATGGTAGTGATCAGTAATGACGAACGTCACGAAACCGATTGCTTTATGAATACGATTTCTATTGGTCGACGCTTTGCCGGTAGTTTTTTCGTTACACCTGAAGCAATTGCCGATGATGGATTATTCGATGTATGCTCTATAAAAAAGCTGAACCTCTTTCACAGATTCAGGCTTCTTCTCATGGTCCCTAAAGGCAAACATATAACAGACAGGAGAGTTAATTATTTCAAAACAGCCTCAATAGATCTCGAGTTCCCACAAAAAGTACCCTATCACGTTGACGGAGAGATCTTCTTTACCAAAACATTTAAAATCAGGCTTATACCTACAGGACTTAATATAATATATAATCCTGACGGCAATCACTTTTTCAAAAGAGTCTGAGGTGAAAAAATATATTGCATTTTTTGATCTCGACCACACCATTACCAGTGCAATAAGCGGCAATGTTCTTGCACGGGAAGCATATAAGAGAAAACTTATGTCAAACTCAGATATGATGCGTGCTCTGTGGCTTTTACTTTTATATAAAATCTCCCTCAGGGATCCGGTAAAAATAATCAACGAGATGGCTGCCTGGGTAAAAAATGTACCCGAAACAGTATTCAACAGACTATCAGCTGAAATCTCAACAAATGTCCTGATACCTGCTATTTATCCGGAAGCAATAAGAGAAATAAGAATGCATAAAGAAAACGGGGCAAAAACAGTGATCCTTTCATCAACTCCCGCTTCAATAGGACACGAAATGGCAAAAGCACTCGATATGGATGATATAATATGTTCAGAGCTGGAGGTTATTAACGGAGTTCTTACAGGCCGTTCTATTGGACCACTGTGCTATGGTGACGAAAAAGCAGTAAGAATGAAAAAATATTGTGAATTAATGAACTGCACTCCTGAAGATTCATGGTTTTATGGCGATTCGATAGCCGATTTTCCAGCACTTTTAATTGCCGGAAACCCTGTTTGTATAAATCCTGATAAAAAGTTATTGAAAAAAGCCAGGAAAAATGGCTGGAAGATATATTACTGGAAATGAATACCCCCGGGGGGTTAAGTGTTCTCAGTGGGAGGTTGGGTGTAATTATATCTTTTTACTACTTTTGAAAATTATTACTGATTAAAAAAAATAAAATCTATTCCTATGAAAAACCTGTTATATATACTGCTTGCTTCACTATTGCTGAATGCCTGCTCCGGAGGGGCAAAAGAGAATATTGTATATCCTGTAACACAAAAAGGAGATGTTGTTGATACTATCTTCGGAACTCCTGTTCCTGACACTTACAGGTGGCTCGAGGATGATATGTCGGAAGAGACAGCTGCCTGGGTTAAGGAACAGAATCTCGTAACTTTCTCTTATCTTGAAAAGATACCTTACCGGGAAGAGATAAGGGAACGTCTGACAAATATTTATAATTATGAAAAGTACGGCATGCCTCATAAGGAAGGGGAATACACTTATTTTTCCAAGAATGACGGGCTGCAGAATCAGTATGTGATATATCGCCATAAGGAAGATGAGGAACCTG
>CAZOZU010000159.1:0-5482 GCA_964584355.1 uncultured Rikenellaceae bacterium | reverse complement strand
AAAGCAAAACTGGGGCGACTGCAGCGTGATTTCCTGTTTGCATTTCTTCTTGTGCTGATTACCCTTTTACCTCTTGGATTCAGATCTTCCGGTATTGTAATGATATCCATCCCCCTATCTGTTCTTATTGGTATCATAGGACTTTACCTGGCCGGATTCAGTATAAATCAGCTGAGTATTGTGGGAGCTGTAATAGCACTCGGATTACTTGTTGATGATTCAATAGTCGTTGTTGAAAATATCTCAAGATGGGTGAGGAATGGCACCTTACCATTTGAGGCTTCCATTAAGGCTACGAGACAGATCGGACCGGCTGTTATCGGCTGTACTGCCACACTCATTCTTGCTTTTCTGCCGCTGATGTTTCTGCCCGGTAAAGCTGGTCAATATATGAGGGTACTACCTACAGCAGTTAATTTTATTGTTCTGGGATCACTCTTTGTCGCATTGACAATTATCCCCTTTATAACAAGTAAAATACTAAAAGGTGATGTTGATCCAAGAGGGAATATAGTATTAAGAGGTTTTCATAAAGTTATTGATTTTACATATTCCCGTGCTCTTCACTGGTCTCTCGCAAATCCGTTAAAAACACTGGTTGTTGCATTGCTCTTTTTTATTGCCTCTCTTTTCATTATCAACCTTGTCGGTTTCAGTCTTTTCCCTAAAGCAGGTTTACCTCAGTTTTTTATTACTGTTGAAACACCCCGGGGCAGTAACATTAGTGAAACAGATAAAGCTGTCAAATTCGTCGAGTCGGTTCTCAGTACCAGACCTGAAGTAGTCTATTATATGTCGAATGTAGGTAAAGGAAATCCCATGATCTATTATAATTCATTTCAGAAAAATGAACAGGCAACAACAGGAGAGGTACTTTGTGAGGTTAAACGTGAACTTGTACCTGACATTGGGAGGTTTATTGACGATCTTCGGGATACATTGAACACTTATGTAAATGCAAGGATATATGTAAATGAGTTTGAAAACGGTTCTCCGGTTGATGCCCCTATTGCTGTAAGGGTTGTGGGAGATAACCTTGATTCACTCAAGTATTATTCAGGTATTATTGAGGATATTTTCAGGCAGCATGAAGGAACAACATATATAAAAAATCCTATTAGTCAGTCACTTACAGACATCAAGATTAATGTTAATACCGGAAAAGCAGGTATGTTCGGTGTCCCTTCATCGGAAATTGACAGGACTATCAGGCTTGCTCTTGCCGGGATTACAGCGGGTAAATACCGTGATCCTGATGGTAAGGAGTATTCGATAAATGTAACGATGACGAAAACAAAAACCGGTGATCATCTTATACTTGATGATATTTATATTGCATCACTCGCAGGAGCACAGATCCCGTTATCTCAACTTGCCAGTTTCGGATTCTCCAACTCACCCACCCTGATACAGCATTATAATAATGAAAGAGCAATGACTGTTTCCTCTTCCGTCAGAACAGGATTTAATACTGACAGGGTTACAAAAGAGTTACTCTCAAAAATCAGGGAACTTACACTGCCCGAGGGATTCAGGATAGTTGAAGCAGGGGAGATTGAGAGCAGGCGGGAAAGTTTTGAAGGGATCGGGACAGCGATTATTATTGCAATCTTTGGAATTTTTGCCGTACTGATACTCGAATTCAGGACCTTTAAGAGCACACTTATTGTTCTTTCAGTTATACCGTTGGGCATCATCGGCGGGTTGGTTATGTTATGGCTGACCGGAAATACTCTCTCTTTTGCTGCAGCAATAGGTTTTGTTGCTTTAACGGGTATCGAGATAAAAAACTCCATCCTGCTTGTCGATTTTACAAATCAGCTTCGTGAACAGGGTAATTCTCTTAATGATGCAATAATAGAAGCCGGAGAAATTAGGTTTCTTCCTGTCCTTCTGACAACGCTGACAGCAATTGGTGGATTGTTACCTATTGCATTGAGCAGGTCGGCACTCTATTCACCGCTTGCCTTTGTGATAATAGGCGGACTGATAACTTCCACACTGCTGGCAAGATTGGTAACTCCGGTTATGTATAAGATCATCCCACCTAAAATATAAAAATTGTAACGACGTTGCATGCAACGTCGCCACAACAACAGAATTAAATTTCTATAACAGATACCCTTTATTTGATAAAAATTTCCTAACTTGTATGGTTCAAAACCCGATCTGTAACTAAATACAATTAACATGAGAATTCTAATTATTGGATGTATTGCATTTGTAATCTGGTGCTTCGTTTCCGCATGGCTGTATAACGATCATCTTTTGCCGGCACTTAAAAAACCGGCTGCAGTTGTTACAGTTGAGGATACCGGGACCAGTGAGGCAGATTCTTTAGCGAAGCTTAAAGCAATGATGCCGGAGGACCTCAAGATCTATTTTGAATTCAATGATTCGAAATTCAAACCTGATCCGCAAACTGATAGCAAAGTAGCTGAGTTTAAGACATGGCTCGATAAATATCCTGGGTCAAAGCTAAGTGTGACAGGCCATACTGACCTGGTGGGAACTCCTGATTATAACCAGGCCCTGGGACAGAAAAGAGCTGAAATTATTTGTGAATATCTTGAAAGCCAGGGAATTGAGGCAGGAAAAATGGTGACAGAATCACTGGGCGAGAGTAAGCCGGCTGCAGGATATATTACCAAAGAGGAAAGAGCAAAAAACAGAAGAACGGAAATAACAATTAAAATGCAATAATATGGCACTTTCATTCATACAATTAATATCTGTTACCGGAGCAGTGATTATTATCATTGTTGTGCTGCTTGTTGCAGCAATAATCGGATATCTGACAGCATGGTTTTATGCGAAATCAGTTTATAAACCCATAATCAAGGGTCTTGAAGAAGAAAAGGAAAATCTTCAGAAACAGGTTGCCGGATTGAAAGAGGATGTAGCCAAACTTAATAGTAATATTGAGGAGCTGAATGGGAAAGTAGCAAAACTGGAGGAAGAAACAAAAAAGAAGGATGACGAACTTAAAAAATTGAAAAATAGATAATTTAAACATGAAAACATCACGAAGGACATTTTTAAAAACAGGTACTCTGGCCGTTTTGGGCAGTGCAGTATTGCCAAAAACAGTATTCGGCTCCGTTCCTCAAAAAGGTATAGTCGGGCTCCAGCTTTATTCTATCCGTGTTGAAATGGGAAAAGATCCGCTCGGATCACTGAAACAGGTGGCTGAAATGGGCTATGAATATGTGGAACATGCAAGTTATCGCGATCGTAAATTCTATGGTTATGCACCAGCAGAGTTCAGAAAGATAATTGATGACCTTGGGCTTAAGATGATAAGCGGACATACGGTAATGGGCCGCCAGCATTGGGTTGAAGAGAAACAGGATTTCTCCGACAGCTGGAAATGGACTGTAGAAGATGCTGCAGTACTTGGACAAAAATATGTTGTAAGCCCATCGATGGACAACAGCATGAGAAGTAAATATGACGATTTCATGCGTTATATGGATGTTTTCAATAAATGCGGGGATTTATGTAAGGCACATGGTATGAAATTTGGCTACCATAATCACGATTTTGAGTTCAAAGAAAAACTGAATGATAAAAAGCTGTTCGACATTATGATGACTAGTCTGGACCCGGAACAAGTTGTAATACAGCTGGATATCGGAAACATGTATAATGGCGGAGCAGTGGCTCTGGAAATTGTAAATCAGTACCCCGGCAGGTTCGAAAATCTACATGTAAAGGATGAGATCAAAGCTGAAGGAGGACGTGAACAATATGAGAGCTGTATTATAGGAGAAGGAATAGTTGAAGTTAAAGATGTACTTGACCTCGCAACCAAAATAGGCGGGACGAAGGTTTATATCATCGAACAGGAATCATACCAGGGTAAAACACCCATGGAATGTGTTAAAAGAGACCTGGAGGTGATGAAGGAGTGGGGTTATTGCTAGTTTTTTGACGGGCATAAAATCTACAAGTTCTTACAAACCAGATTATACTGATCAGTCATCTATGGCAGAATGGTAATCTTGTAAAGACCTTACATGATATTTACCGTTCTGTCGTTCTTTTATACCCTTTGTTGCAGATAGTGCAGCAGATGTTGTTGTAATATAAGGTATGCCATATTTGATGGCATCTTTCCTTATGTATGAATCGTCATATTCGCTCAGGCGGCCGGCAGGAGTATTGACAACAAGGTCGATCTCACAATTTTTTATGGCATCAATAATATTTGGTCTGCCTTCATGTACCTTCAGGATCAATGTTGCCGGAATGCTGTGTTCTTCAAGAAATTGCTTTGTGCCTCCGGTTGATAATATATTGAATCCCATATCCTTAAAATTCCTCGCAAATTCAATAATACGATTTTTATCACGGTCGGCAATTGTGATGAGGACAGTTCCTTTCACGGGAAGAGGTGATTGGGTGGCCTCCTGTGATTTGAAAAATGCCATGCCGTATGAATCGGCCATTCCAAGCACTTCACCGGTAGAGCGCATCTCAGGACCAAGCAGAGGATCGATAGCCGGAAACATATTAAAAGGAAAGACAGCCTCCTTAACTCCAAAATGTTTTATATTCCTATTTCTGAGGTTAAAATCTGACAGTTTTTGTCCCAGGAGTATCTGAGTGGCTATCCTTGCCATTGAGGTATTACAGACCTTTGATACAAGAGGAACAGTCCTCGAGGCACGTGGATTGGCTTCCAGGATATATACCACGTCCTCGTATATTGCATATTGAATATTCAGCAATCCCACAACATTTAATTCCATTGCAAGTCTTCGCGTGTAATCATAGATAGTCTTCTTATGCTCTTTCTCTATTACAACAGGGGGAATTACACAGGCTGAATCACCTGAATGTATACCGGCATACTCGATATGCTGCATTACTGCAGGAACAAAGGCATCGGTTCCGTCAGATATTGCATCTGCCTCGGCTTCAATTGCATCCTCAAGGAATTTATCAAGAAGAAGAGGTCTGTCGGGTGATACGCCAACAGCTTTAGTCACATATTCTTCAAGCATATCTTCGTCGAGGATTATTTTCATAGCCCTGCCTCCAAGCACGTATGAGGGTCTTATCATCAGGGGATATCCGATCTCTTCAGCTATTGCCAGGGCCTCTTCAAGATTACCTGCCATACCTGACTCGGGCTGCGGGATTCCCAGTTTCGTAATTATCTGCCTGAAATGGTCGCGATCTTCTGCAAGATCAATAGTCTCGGGTGTTGTACCAAGTATTTTTACCCCTGCCTCGGCAAGTTCTTTGGAGAGATTAAGAGGGGTTTGACCTCCAAACTGAACAATGACTCCTTCAGGTTTTTCTTTGTCATAGATACTCAGTACATCTTCCGCAGTAAGGGGTTCAAAATAGAGCTTGTCGGAAGTGTCATAATCAGTGGATACTGTCTCGGGATTACAATTTACCATAATAGACTCATATCCTGCATCACGTATGGCAAAAGCTGCATGAACACAACAATAGTCGAATTCAATTC
>CAZOZU010000158.1:0-5498 GCA_964584355.1 uncultured Rikenellaceae bacterium | reverse complement strand
CTGATGATCATTTCTTTTATGTCAGATCATGCATAAGGCAGAGTTTTTTCCCGGGATCAGAACAGTTCTTCCTCCACTTTATGAGAGAAATACTTGGAAAAGATGTATTTGAGAATCCTTCACATACAACGTGTACTGGTATAGGTTATCATTCCGATATTGTGCCCTTTTCAACTATTATGACTGTTGTGGCACGCCATTTTGCCCTGATGAAGGAGTCAGGTTACAAGAATATAGCCATTTCGTGTGTTACTTCTTTTGGAATATATACTGAAATAATTGAGACCTGGAAGCATTTTCCGGAAGAGCTTGAAAAAACAAGAGAATACCTCTATAAGGCTACCGGAAGGGAATTTGATATTCCTGAAAACATGGCACATACAAGTGATCTTATATATAAATTCAGGAATGAGATAGCGGAAAAAGCTAAATACAAACTCATAAACAAAAAAACAGGGGCTCCCCTGAATGTGGTCGAACATATAGGCTGCCATTATTCGAAAATGTTTCCTAAATATGGGGTTGGTGGAGCAGAATTTCCAAATGTACTGGGAGGTATGATAGAAGCCTGGGGTGGAAATGTTGTCGATTATCCTGAAAGACGACATTGTTGTGGTTTTGGATTCCGGCAATATCTTGTTCAGGCAAACAGGGGTTACTCTTTATCAAATACTGTAAAGAAATTTTCATCGATGAAACCTTATAAGCCAGATCTGGTACTGACAAACTGCCCTGGTTGTAACATGTTCATGGATAAATGGCAATATACCATGAAGGATATGGACGGGACAGTATATGGTGAAAATGGAGAGTCTATACCTGTTCTTACGTATGAGGAGCTTGCTGGTATTGTAATGGGATATAATCCCTGGGATCTGGGTTTGCAATACCATATGGTACAGTCAGAGCCTCTTTTAAATAAGCTTGGTATAGAATACGATCCTGCAGACAAGTATAAAACAAAGGACGGCAGACAAATGACTGTACCTGAAAACCTGATAAATGTCTGATAAAAAAAATAAAGTTGTCATAGTGGGCGGCGGAGCTGCCGGAATGGAAGCTGCAGGACAGCTTGCAAGAACCGGTTATTATGTTACATTGATTGAAAAAGATAAAGATACCGGAGGCCATGTTAAAAACTGGTACCATCTGTTTCCTAATAGTCGTGACAGTTCAGAGGTGATTGAATATCTTGAGAAACAGATTGAACATGACAATATCCTGTTGATAACAGGAAAAACTGTAGAGAGTTTTGAAAAAGACAATAAAACATTAATTGTCAAAACTGACGATGGCAAGGAATACTTTGCTGATGCGATAATACTTGCAACAGGGTTTGATATGTTCAAAAGTGAGCGGAAAGAAGAGTATGGTTATGGTATCTATGATAATGTCATAACATCACCCGATCTTGAATTAATGTTCAGAAACGACAATTTAACGAGGGTTAATGGAGACATTCCCGAAAAGATTGGCTTTGTCCATTGCGTAGGCTCACGTGATAAAAAGGTCGGCAACCTCTATTGCTCAAAGCTATGCTGCATAACTGCAGTAAAACAGGCAATAGAAGTAAGAAAGCATTTATCAAATGCAAAGATCTTCTCTTTTTATATGGACATGAGAATGAGTGGTGCACTGTATGAGGAGTTATACCATGAGGCACAGGAAAAACATGGAATAAATTTCATAAGAGGTAAAGTTTCTGAGGTTTCAGAAAATATTAATAACAAACTGGTTGTTAAAGTCGAGGATACACTTGCCGGAAGACCACTTAAAATGGAGCTTGATATACTTGTCCTGATGGCAGGCATAGAAATGTCGGAAGGTGGACGGCATATTGCACAAACAACAGGTCTTACAACCGGAGAAAATCGTTTTTTCGCATCTGCAGATCCTCATTTTGGCAGTAACAAGAGTAATGTTGATGGAGTATTCTATGCCGGTACATGTACGGCACCTTTGAATATCACAGAAACAATAGCACATGCACGGGCTGCAGTTTATGATGTTGATGATTATTTGAGAAATGGAATAAGATGAAATGGAAGAATTCGGCTTTACCATATTAAAGGAACGACATATTGATTATGATGCTAATGACAAGAGTATAGCAGAATACATTGCTGAAAATGAGCCAACTTTCAAATTATGTATAGAATGCGGATGTTGCTCAGCCACCTGTACAACAGGCACTTTTACAAAGTTTAGCTTAAGGGAACTCCATATTTTTCTTAAAAGAGGTGAAAATGAGTATGTACGTGAAAATATAAGAAAATGCATGCTCTGCGGGAAATGTATCCTTGTATGTCCCCGGGGAGTTAATACCCGTAATGTGATAACATTAGCAAAAGAGGCCTTTCAGAAAACAGAGAAAAATGCAGTTTGATCCATTTGTCATACCATTTAATATCGGACTCTATTTCATTCTTCTGTATGCAGTAGCGAGGAGTGTAATGTGGTTCAGAGAACTCTCGAGACCTGATAAACTAAGACTTCAGCGTGGTTTTTTTGGTAGAGCATTTGGAAGCAGCTTAAAGGAAATTTTTCTCGAAAGTCTGATCCACAGGAAAATTCTAAAAACCAATTTCAAGCTTGGTTATATGCATATGAGCCTTGCATTCGGATGGTTCCTGCTGATAGTATTCGGTACTTTTGAAGCTGACTTTTTCGGTGAGAAACATCTTAATGCTCCATATAAAGCCATTTTCTTTAAATTCTTTAATCCTGAACATGGAAGTTCCGGTTTTGAAGCTGCCTATGCATTCTGGATGGACTTTTTATTGGCTTTTATACTGTCGGGCCTGCTTCTTGCAATGATAAAGAGATTCTCGTCAAAGGTAGTGGGTATGAAAAAAACCACTAAACTGAGACTTCTTGATAAGGTTGCTCTTGCTTCCCTGTGGCTTATCTTTCCAAGCCGTCTTCTTGCTGAGAGCTTTACCAGCGGTGCATACGGTACAGGAAGCTTCCTTACAGGTTCATTAGGTTCTCTGTTTGCATCCTTCCTGCCGGCCAAAGAATTCGCTTACCCTTTCTGGTGGCTGTATTCTCTCTCTCTTGGAGTATTCTTTATTCTGTTACCTATTACAAGGTATATGCATATCCCAACAGAACTTTTCCTGATATTTGCACGCAACTCAGGAATAAGAACAGGAGACCAGTCAGGTGCTTTTAAGGAGATGCAAACGTATTCATGTTCTTCATGTGGTATATGTATTGATGCATGCCAGCTTAATTTTTCTGCCGGTATTACAAATATTCAGGGTGTATATCTTCTTAAAGGTCTTCGCAACCATGAAAATGTATATGATATTGCATATAATTGCCTTATGTGCGGAAGATGCGATCAGAAATGTCCGGTTGGCATTGAACTTACACCAATCAGAATGATTTCGAGAAGGGCAGGAGTGACCGAACCTGAAAATAACAGCATATTTAAAAAGTATTTCCCTGACATACAGCATATTGAGCCGATTAAAACAAACGGAGTGCCATCATATTCGTGGCTGCCAAAAGAAAAACCTGCAAAAGCGGAACTCCTCTATTTCGCCGGGTGCATGAGTCATCTTACACCTTCCATAAAGAATTCGATGGTTAAAATCCTTGAAGCTTCAGGTATCAAATACAATTTCATAGATGGTGATGGGGGAGCTTGTTGTGGACGGCCACTTATGTTGGCAGGACAGGATAAGGAGGCAAGGGAACTTATAAATTTCAACTCAGAATTAATTTGGAAATCAGGAGCAAAAACTCTTGTGACGTCTTGTCCTATATGTTATAAAGTATTCAGGGAAAGTTATTATCTGAACATTGAAATTCTTCATCATAGCCAGTTTATAAAAATGCTGATAAAGGAAGGGAAGCTTAAATTAAGTTTTCTTAGAAAAACGGTTAATTACCATACACCCTGCGATCTTGGCAGGGGGTCAGGAATTTATGATGAACCAAAAGAAGTATTGTCGCATGTTGCCCAACTTCAGAAAACCAATTATGAGGATGAGAATTCATTATGCTGTGGAGGAAGCCTTGGTAATATAAAGATAAACCATCAAAGCAGGGATATTATCGCACGGGATGCTGCAGCCAAACTTACAAAGAATAATCCTGATATTCTTGCTACTTCATGCCCGTTATGCAAGAAGACTTTTGCTGCAGTTACTGATACCAGGGTCGCAGATATTGCGGAAATAGTTGCTGAGGCTATTGTTGTTCCACCGGTAAAAGAAATAAGATCTAACTCATCTCTTCTAAGAAAAAAGCCTGTCAAGGTATACTGAAACAGTGTTTCTTTCCTTCAGATATTTTAAAACTCAAATATTTAAATTTATTTTGCACTTTACTTTATTATTTTTGAAACAATGGAATAATATTTGCTGCGTTAATAAAACAAATCAATACAATATTTCGATACTATATGAAAAGAATAATCTTTGGATGTCTGATAATATCTGGTATATACCTGTTGTTTTCATGTAGCAGCAGTGAACCTGAAATAAGAAATACCAAAAGAATTACTCAGCAGGACGATGGTACAATATCATTGGAGATAGAAAAAGCTGATCGTTATACTGATATGGAGGATCGCTCAGATAATACTGCCGAATGGAATGTGGTGGTTAAAAAATCGGGACGCTATAATGTGTGGATTTCAAGTGCTACCTTGGATACAACAGATCTTAATTATAAAAACTCAGTCATGGTAAATGTGCAGGATAAAATGATCCAGGCAAATCCCGACTGTGATAAAATCATTACCAATTCCAGTAATGTTTCTTATCCTTATTTCAGGGCTGATTCATTTATTGGCACATTGTATTTAAAAGATACCGGGGAGTTCTACATACAGGTAACAAGCGAAATGATCATTCCTGAAGATTATAAAATTGGTGAGTCTTCAGCTGCTGATATAGCATCACTGATTTCGGTATCATTTACTCCCGTTACGCGATAACTCAATCCATTTTCTTGCATTGACAAATGCCTGAATCCATGGTGTTACATCATCATTTCTCCTGTCAGCGGGGTAGTATCCACATTGCCATGGAAGGTATGAGCGTTCGAGATGAGGCATCATAACCAGGTGACGACCATCATCAGAACATAAACCTGCAACATCATAATCCGAACCGTTAGGATTGGCCGGATAAGTATGGCTTGAAAATTTCATCGGGATATGATACTCATTCTCGGAATTTGACAGGCTGAACCGGCCTTCTCCATGTGCAATCCATATACCCAGTTCCATACCTTCCATGTTTGACAGCATCACTGATTTATTGGGTGTTATTTTTACACCAAGGAAGGTAGATTCGAATTTACCGGATTTGTTGAAAAGCATCTTAACCTTATCGTTCTGTCCGGGATAGATTAATCCAAGTTCCACCATCAGCTGGCAACCATTACATACACCAAGAGAGAGAGTGTCAGATCTTTTATAGTATTTTTCCAGGGTACTTTTTGCTTTTATGTTATAACGGAATGCACCGGCCCATCCTTTT
>CAZOZU010000157.1:0-5518 GCA_964584355.1 uncultured Rikenellaceae bacterium | reverse complement strand
CATTCCATCACCAGTCAGGAGGATATCAAGATCACCATCCCTGTCATAATCACCCCATGCTGCTGAACCGCCATTGACTCCCTGAAGTGTTATGTTGGTTTGTTCAGAAAATGCATTGGTCTGGACGACAGCAGGATTGTTTTGGCCAACTTCAGTATAGTATGTCGGTCCGGGATCATATTCTATTGCCTGGAAAACGTAATTGGTCAGGGTTTCCAGTCCTGTTATTTTAACATTTGTTCCTGTACCATTATAAACACAATACCATTCGGTTGTTCCAATCTCTGAGCCACTACCAAAAGCAGAATTACCTGTATATGTTGTACCATCTGCAGGCAGGGCTGATCCGCTGTCACCCTGTTTGGCGAATACTGCACATGCTGAGCCGTTACCTCTTGTCCAGTTCAATATCAGCGAAGATATTTCTATACTATCTGCAAATATGTCAGAAGCCTGGATAGATGCAGAGTATGTAAATGATTGTTCAGTAGCGAAGGCCCCTGGCATGAATCCGTTATCAATAGCCTGCACACTCCAGTAATAAGTTGTCTTTTGAGGATTTTTCAGAATAAACTGTGCATTGGAGCGGGTATTCCCCATATCGGAGATAAGATGTTCACCTGTAGCCAGCGACATTGAGGATACTACCTCATTCCCTCCGGGAGATGTTCCAATACGTACATTGTAACTCATTCCTTCGGAGGGTGTTGCGTCGCCTGTTACTGTGTTCCATTGGAGTGTTACTGATGTGTCATCAGATGTTGCTGATAATCCATCAGGTGTTGCCGGGGCACTATTTGATACCGGGATAAAATTCTGGTAGATTTTAGATACAGATCCATGACCGAAATCACCTGTTAAAAGAATATCGAGCTTTCCGTCATTGTTGTAATCACCCCATTCGACAGAGCTGTTAGAAACACCGGTAAGCCATATTCCTGTCTGTTCAGAGAATGTATTATTTCCATTGTTTTTATAGACTTTCGAAATTCGTTGTCCTTCAGGCCCCCATCCTGTCAATAATATATCCGGGTAACCATCATTGTCATAATCGCCCCAGGCTGCAGAACAATCCCATGTCTCAGTCAGGATTATCCCTGTTTGTTCTGAAAAAGTACCATCCTGGTTATTACGGTACACCTTTGATTGTCCGTTTCCCGCAAGCAGAATATCGAGCCAGCCGTCATTATCATAATCACCCCAGTCTGCTGAGCCCCAGTTGATCCCATATAATCCCAGATCGTTTAGATTGGTAAATGTATTATCGCCGTTATTACGGTATATTCTTGTTCCCCCACCAGTTATAAGAATATCGAGATCTTTATCATTATCAAAGTCTCCCCATTGTACTGAACTATAAGATACACCCTGCAGGGTTATCCCTGATTGCCATGTGAAAGTATTATCACCATTGTTGCTATATATCCTTGAATACCCACTGCCTGTCAATATTATATCCAGATCGCCGTCATTATCATAATCACCCCAGTCGCAGGCAGAACCGTTTCCCATCCCAAGTAATACTATTCCGGTTTGTTCGGTGAATGTGTTATTCCCATTATTGTGGTATACTTTTGATATTACTCCTGAATCGCTGCCTCCTGTCAGGAGAATATCAAGATATCCGTCATTATCATAATCGCCCCAGTCTGCAGAACCATTCCAGATTCCTTCGAGTACAATTCCTGTTTGTTTAGTGAATGTGTTACCGCCTTCGTTCCTGTATATTTTTGAATTGTCATCGCCGGTAATTAAAACATCGAGATCACCGTCATTATCATAATCGCCCCAGAGGGATGTACTGTTACTTACTCCCTGGAGTGATAAACCTGTCAGTTCCGAGAATGCATTTGTTTGTATAACAGAGGGATTATCCTGTCCTGTTTGAGTATAATATGATGGTCCGGGATCATATTCTATTACATGAAATATATAGTCAGTAAGTACTTCCAGTCCGGTAACCTTAACAAATGATCCTGTTCCGTTGTAAACGCAATACCATCCTGTTGTTTCTATTTGATCACCGTTGCCAAAAACAGGATCAGCAGTATACGAAGTTCCGTCAGCAGGTACGGCTGATCCGCTGTCACCCTGTTTGGCGAATACTGCGCATGCCGGGCCGTTTCCCCTTGTCCAGTTCAATATCAACGAAGAGATTTCAATGCTATCGGCAAAAATATCTGAAGCCTGCAATGATACGGAATATGAGAATGATTGCTCAGAAGCGAAAGCACCAGGTAAAAAGCCATTATCAATAGTCTGTACACTCCAATATAAAGTTGTTTTGGGCGGATTTTTCAGAGTGAATTGAGCATTTGAACGAGAATTTCCCATTCCGGGTATAAGACGTGATCCAGAGGGTAGTGACATTGAAGAAACCACTTCATTTCCTCCCGGAGAGGTGCCAATTCGTACATTGTAGCTCATTCCGTCAGCAGGTGTTGCATCACCTGCAACCTGGTCCCATTGAAGGGTTACGGATGTATCATCGGAGCTTGCTGACAAACCCGTTGGTACTGCCGGGGCACTGTTAGGATCTACAACACAGTTTTGATATATACGGGTTATATTACCATAATCAGAATCACCTGTCAGAAGAATATCCAGCTTACCGTCATTGTTATAATCACCCCATTCTGCTGTACTATTGCCAACACCTTTAAGATTTATATCAGTTAGTTCTGTGAAGGTGTTATTGCCATTGTTCCTGTAGATTTTTGCAATTTTTCCAATATTACTATAGCCCGTTAATAAGATATCAAGGTAACCGTCATTGTCATAGTCGCCCCAGGTTGCAGAACTATTCCAGGTTCCCTCAAGATTTATTCCTGTTTGTTCTGTAAAAGTGTCATCATGGTTATTACGGTATACTAAGGAATGTCCGTTTCCTGTAAACAAAACATCAAGCCAGCCATCATTATCATAATCGCCCCAGTCTGTTGAGCCTGAGTTGATACCCGGGAATGGCAGATCAGTCAGTTCGGAAAAGGTATTGTCACCATTGTTCCGGTAGATTCTTGCGCAATCCCAACCGG
Organism: uncultured Rikenellaceae bacterium; assembly: GCA_964584355.1. Classification (GTDB taxonomy): domain Bacteria; phylum Bacteroidota; class Bacteroidia; order Bacteroidales; family VadinHA17; genus LD21. Next base: position 2,483 of record CAZOZU010000157.1, on the reverse strand, counting down.
TAAGAAAAATATCAAGATCACCATCATTATCATAATCACCCCAGTCCACTGAACTGTTATCAGTTCCCTGTAAGTTTATACTGGTTTGCTGAGAAAAAGTATTATCACCATTATTCTTGTATATCCTTGAGTACCCGTCTCCTGTTAATAGTATATCGAGATCACCATCGTTGTCATAGTCTCCCCATGCTGATGAGCCATTAGCCACTCCTAATAATACAATTCCGGTCTGCTCTGAAAATGTATTATTGCCATTATTCCGGTATATTTTAGTATATGGATTCGAGCTATCGTCATATCCTGTCAATAAAATATCAATGTATCCATCGTTATCATAATCACCCCAGTCTGCAGAGCTCTGGTAAGATTCCTGCAGAATTATTCCTGTCTGTTCATTAAATGTATTGCTGCCATCGTTACGGTATATTTTCGATATTCCATCTCCTGCCAGGAGAATATCGAGGTCACCGTCATTATCATAATCGCCCCAGCGGGCTGCTGATCTGTTCCCTATTCCAGGCAATTCTATCTCCGAATGTTCATAAAATAAATCAGTAGTAGAGGTAACTGGATTATTCTCTCCCGTTTCTGTATAATATGATGGTCCGGATTCATACTCTATCACATGGAAAACATAATCTGTCAATGGCTGGAGACCCGTGATCCATACGCTGGTTTCTGTCCCATCGTAAACACAGTACCATCCTGTTGTGCCTATTTCATCACCGTTGCCAAACTGAGAATCAGCAGTATATGCTATGTTATCCGGTAAAGCTGTTCCGCTATTGCCCTGTTTGGCGAATACAGCACATGCTGAGCCATTTCCCCTGGTCCAGTTTAGTTTAAGTGATGATGGAGTAATACTATCTGTAAAAATATTTGAAGCCTGTACAGATACGGAGTAGGTGAATGATTGTTCGCCGGCAAAAGTACCCGGCATCAATCCGTTATCGATAGCCTGTACACTCCAGTAATACGTTGTCTTCGAGGGATTTTTCAGGATGAATTGTGCATTGGAACGGGCATTTCCTGGTTCAGCCAGCAGATGATACCCTGAAGCCAGCGACATCGGAGAGACCACATCATTTCCTCCCGGTGAGGTTCCAATACGTACATTGTAACTCATTCCGTTGGCAGGAGTGGCATCACCTGTTACCTGGTCCCATTGAAGAGTAACAGAGTTATCATCAGATGTTGAAGACAATCCGGCAGGTGTTGCAGGGGCACTGTTGGATGTTACAGTATAGTTGCGGAATATTTTTGTTATAGGTCCGTTTTCGGAATTTCCGGTCATCAGGATATCAAGTTTCCCATCATTATCGTAATCGCCCCAGAATGCAGTGCTTCCCCATGTAGGGGGAATGCTTATTCCGGTTTGTTCAGAGAAAGTATTATCACCATTATTAAGATAGACTATTGTAGAAGCTGACCATGCGCCACACAGGAGGATATCAGCGTCTCCGTCATTGTCAAAGTCACCCCAGACAGCTGTACCCCATCCGACTCCATTCAGTGTAGTTTGTTCTGTAAAAGTATCATCGCCATTATTGTGATATACTTTGGCCATTCCGCCACCATCGACATACCCTGTTAATACTATATCGAGATAACTATCATTATTATAGTCACCCCAGGCTGCCGAAGAACCTGATTCAGTCGGATCAAGACCGGTATCAGTCAGTTCAATAAAATTGTTGTCACCATCGTTTCTATATAATTTAGTTACTTCATTCCCGGAAAGCAAAATATCCGGATCACCATCATTATCATAGTCAGCCCATGTTACATAACCATCATTTATTCCATGCAGGTCTATTTGGTTCTGCCATGTAAAAGTGTTATCACCATTATTTTTATATATCCTGGTAATGTCACCTGATGAACTATTACCTGAGATCAGGATATCCAGATAACCGTCGTTATTATAGTCCCCCCAGGCCGATGAACTGGCACTTACTCCTTCCAGAATAATATCAGTTTGCTCATTAAAAGTATTACTTCCCTCGTTTCTGTATATCTTTGATACTCCAATGCCGGTCAGGAGTATATCCAGATCACCATCATTATCATAGTCACCCCATGCTGTAGAACCACGCGATACTCCTTCAAGTACAATTCCTGTTTGTTCAGTGTATGTATTGCCACCATCGTTACTATATACTTTTGAAAAATAACCGTCATCCTCACCGGTCAATAATATATCGAGATCACCATCATTATCATAGTCTCCCCATATTGCAGTACTTTCAACAAGACCCTGCAAATCAATGTCTGTTTGCTCTGAAAAGGCATTGGTCTGAAATACTACAGGATTGTTCTGACCTGCATCAGTATAGTATATTTCACCGGCATCATATTCAATTACCTGGAAAACATAGTTTGTCCATGTTTCCAGTCCGGTAACCTTAACACTTGAACCTGTTCCGTTATAAACACAATACCATCCTGTCGCAACAATTTCATCACCAATGCCAAAAACCGGA
>CAZOZU010000156.1:0-5522 GCA_964584355.1 uncultured Rikenellaceae bacterium | reverse complement strand
AACTGTTAACTGAGTCGAAGATTTCTCTTGCAGGATTTTCCTGGGGATTCGGTATCAATACTTCCTTTATGAATATTGAATTCGGCAGAGCAACTTATCATTTGGCGGGTTCATCAAACCATATCTCCGTTATAATCAAACCCGATCGAATCTATGATAAAATCAGAAATTAGTTATTTGAAATTATGACAGTATTCTGTAACTTTATTATTTATGATCAAGAAACTTATCATTGCTATTGATGGATACTCTTCCTGCGGGAAAAGTACATTCGCAAAGGCAATCGCAGCTGAACTCAACTATATTTATATTGACAGCGGGGCTATGTACCGGGCAGTTACCCTTTATTGTATGAGAAAAAGTTATATCAGTAAAGAGCTTTTGGATTTGGATGGCATCAGGGAAGAGGTAAAGGATATGCATATTGAATTCATATATAATCCTGATAAAGGAGAATATGAGACTTTTCTGAATTCTCAAAATGTAGAGGGAGAGATACGAGATCTGGAGGTTTCATCACATGTAAGCAGGATAAGCATGATACCTGAAGTACGTTCAAGTATGGTGGAATTGCAGAGACAAATAGGTGTATATAAAGGGATCGTTATGGATGGAAGGGATATCGGAACTGTAGTATTCCCCGATGCTGACCTTAAAATATTCATGACAGCTTCCGTGGAGATAAGAGCCCAAAGAAGATATGATGAACTGAAAGCCAGGGGTTTGAATGTTCCATATGATGAGGTCCTTAACAATATTATGGCTCGTGATATAACCGACGAGAACAGGGATATCAGCCCTTTAAAAAGGGCCGATGATGCTATATTGCTTGATAACAGTAAAATGACTGTTGAAGAACAGATGACATGGGTGATGCAGATTATTGAGAAGATAATTAATGAAAGCTGAGATTGATAAAAAATCCGGTTTCTGTTTCGGAGTACAAAATGCTGTGGAAATAGCTGAAAAAACTCTTTTAAATGGTGAAAGGGTTTACTCTCTCGGTCCTATTGTACATAATGATAAAGAGGTGGAACGATTGTCCAGGCTGGGTCTGGTTACTATTGATAAGGAGCAATTCAAAAAGTTACACAACTGCAATGTTCTGATCAGAGCTCATGGAGAACCACCGGAAACATATCATATAGCCGAAAATAATAATATTACGATTATAGAAGCAACCTGTCATATAGTTAAGAAGTTACAGGCAAGGATCAAGCATGCATGGCTAAGAACCAGAAAGAATGGAGGACAGCTTGTGATATTCGGCAAGCCGGGACATGCGGAAGTTGTAGGATTACTGGGACAAACTGATAATGAAGGTATACTTGTTAATGGTCCGGATGATCTTGGTAAAATAGATATTACAAAACCGATCAGCTTGTTCTCCCAAACAACAATGCATCTGCAGGATTATCTTAATTTTGCCGATCTGATTCGTTCAGAAATAAAAAAAAAGGGCATCAGTAATCCTGAAAAGTTTCTTACTGTTAACAATACAATATGCGGACAAATAGCAAACAGGGAACCTCATCTGAGAAGTTTTGCAAGAAAACATGATGTAATAGTATTTGTAAGCGGCAGGCAAAGTTCAAATGGTAAAATGCTCTATGCTGTTTGTAAAAGTATTAATCCTGATACTTATTTTGTATCCTCCCCTGATGAGATAGATACATCATGGTTTAAGGGAAAGCAATCAGCAGGTATTTGCGGAGCAACATCTACACCTAAATGGCTGATAGAAAAAGTTTATAACATAATTACAGAAATATGACATCTTCAAAAGTCTGGTTCACAGATCTCAGGGCTAAACCATCACAGAATCTTCTTAAAAAACTTGAAAGACTTGCAATAAAGGCAGGTATTGAGTTTATTGATTTTCAGAGGAAATTAACTGCACTGAAGATCCATTTCGGAGAACCAGGCAACCTGGCATATATTCGTCCAAATTATGCTGCATGCATTGTAAGATTATTGAAGTCAAAAGGTGCCATTCCGTTTTTAACTGACTGTAATACATTATATTACGGGAGGCGATCAAATGCTCCTGACCATATTGAGGCTGCCTTTGAAAATGGTTACAATCCCCTTGCAACAGATTGCCCTGTAATTATTGGTGATGGCATTAAAGGGACCGATTTCCGTGAAATTGAAATAAACATGGAATATTGTTCAAGTGCTAAAATAGGTACCGCAATTGCTGATGCTGATATATTGATTACTTTGACTCATTTTAAAGGACATGAGCTGACCGGTTTTGGAGGTGTCCTGAAAAATCTTGGAATGGGATGTGCTTCAGTAGGAGGCAAGTTGTTCCTTCACTCAGGCTCTTCACCAAAAATATATGAAGAGAATTGTACCGGATGCAGAATTTGTGAAATAAATTGTGCACATGATGCCATCCATGTGGGAAAAGACAAAATCGCACATATTGATTATGAAAAATGTGTGGGTTGCGGTCAATGTGTTGCCGTATGCCAGTATGATGCTTCAAGAGTGGAATGGCAGAACGCCTCAGAGATTGTGTGTAAAAGAATATCTGAATATTCCTATGCTGTTTTAAAAGACAAACCCTCTTTTCATATTAATTTTATAATTGATGTGTCACCTGAGTGCGACTGCTGGGGATTCAATGATTACCCTGTTGTTCCGGATATTGGATTTGCTGCTTCCTTTGACCCAGTTGCACTCGACATGGCATGTGCCGACCTTGTAAAATCAGCTCCTGCCCTTCCCGGAAGCAGGATAAGAAAAGATCATATACAAGATAATATGAAGAATAAAGATAAATTCAAGCTGGCACATCCCGATACATACTGGCAATCGGGATTAGAACATGCTGAAAAGATAGGCCTGGGAAATCTTAAATACGAGCTTATTAAAGTGTAATAATAATTACTATTTGGAGGAGTTTCTGCTTATCTTTGATCACCACTTCCATGTTACATCATGAATATTAAAGTTAAAACAGCAAGATTATCAGTTGTATCCAATACACTTTTAATAATAATGAAGGTGGTAGCAGGTATCATAAGTGGTTCTGTAAGCATTATCTCCGAAGCAATACATTCTTCAATGGATCTTGTGGCAGCAATAATTGCTTTTTTCTCTGTAAGGGTATCTGATAATCCACCTGATAAAAGACATCCTTACGGTCATGGTAAGATTGAAAACATCTCAGGAGTAATTGAAGCCCTTCTTATATTTGGTGCAGCAATATGGATCATCGTTGAATCTGTAAAGAAGTTCCTGGGAGAAGATATCATCCTCGAAAAAATTTGGATCGGTTCAATTGTAATGATTGTGTCTGCCATTGTAAATGTCATGGTATCAAGAAGATTATATAAGGTTGCCCGGGAAACAGGATCAATAGCCCTCGAAGCAGATGCATTGCATCTGAAAACTGATGTTTATACTTCGGCAGGAGTGGCAGTCGGACTGATACTTATTCTGCTTACTGACATCCGATGGTTAGATCCGGTTATTGCTATTCTTGTTGCCCTGTTTATCATTAAAGAATCATATTCACTGCTTAAACGTGCTTTTTTCCCCTTGCTCGATATTGCATGGAGTGATGAGGAAATTAAAGGGCTTCATAAGAAGCTTAAGGAAATGGGAGTTCAATACCATGATCTCCGCACACGGATGTCAGGTAACTACAGATTTATTGATGTCCATGTAGAAATGCCTGCAGATGAATCAGTTGGGAATGCACATAAATATTGTGATATGATCGAGGATGAACTTATGGCGGCATATGAAAACCTTACTGTTAATATACATGTGGAACCAAAATGATAGCTTGGGGCTTGGGGCCTGGGGCAAGGGGCATCTTTCTTAATGCTAGCGCCGATTTGTAATCGGGGCTTTCTGAATCAGGCACGGATTATAAATCCGCGCCAGCGGAGAAAGCTACGGCTGACAAATCTTGGGGCACGGGGCTTGGAGCATGGGGCGAGGGGCATGGGGCAAGGGGCATGAAGTATTTTTATTCCTTTGAAATAATCGTTTCATATTTAATATGATATTTTTTTCATATGAAATTCATTGGAGATTTCCATATTCATTCACATTATTCGCTGGCTACCAGCAAAGAACTTCGCCCTGACTTCCTTGATTACCGGGCACGGTTAAAAGGAATCAAAGTAGTAGGTACAGGTGATTTCACACATCCCGGCTGGCTTCAAGAACTAAAAGAACATCTTGAGCCTGTAGAAGAGGGATTGTATCATTTGAAACCGGAATACAAAAAAAGTACCGGTTTAACAGTTGAGGGAGATACAAGGTTTATCCTCACAACAGAAATCAGCAATATATATAAGAAAAAAGGAAAGGTCAGAAAAGTACATAATGTAGTATTTGCTCCATCATTCTATATTGCAGAAAAAATACAAAACAAGCTTGCATCTCTTGGTTTTAATATCACTTCTGACGGCAGACCAATAATCGGGATGGACAGCAGAGATCTTCTGGAATTATGCCTCGACGTTTCCGAAGACATTTTCTTTGTTCCTGCACATATATGGACACCATGGTTTTCGGTATTGGGATCAAAATCAGGATTTGATACTGTTACAGAATGCTTTGAAGACTTGTCGGAATATATCTCTGCAGTTGAAATGGGACTTTCAACAGATCCTCCTATGAACTGGATGTGCAGCTTTCTCGATAAATACACTCTGATAGCCAATTCGGATGCTCATTCACCTGAAAAACTGGGACGAAATGCCAATATTTTTGATACCGATTTATCATACAAAGGAATTGTTGATGCCATGTCCTCACACAATAACGAGAACTTTGCAGGTACTATAGATTTCTTCCCGCAGGAAGGTAAATATCATTTTGATGGTCATAGAAAGTGTGGAATATGCTGGAGTCCCTTAGATACCTTACAGCACGATGAGACATGTCCGGTTTGCGGGAAAAAAATTACTGTCGGCGTGATGAACCGTATCGCACAGCTGGCTGACAGGGATAATATAATGCAACGGAAAAATCGTCTCCCTTTTTATAGCCTGATACCATTAAAAGAAATATTAATGGAAATAGAAGGTGTATCGTCTAATTCCCGTAAAGTAGATCAACATTACCAACAACTGGTTCATAAAGCCGGTTCAGAATTCAATATTCTATTGAATTACAGTCTTGATCAAATAAAATCAATAGGCGGAGAATTATTATACGAGGCAATAAGACGCATGCGTAACAGGGAAGTATATATACAAGAAGGTTTTGACGGGGAGTATGGTCGAATCAGAGTATTCAAAGATGGAGAGACAAAAACTCTCATGCAGTCATCTTCTTTGTTTCAGGAATCTGAAAGCAAATATCAAACCACAAATTTACCCCGTCCGTTATTAAGCTTTGACCTTGCAGCTTTTCGTAAGTTAAAAAGTCAAAAACAGGATACCGGTTCAATAGAAATAAAACATTCACAAGAGGAATCTCTCATAATCGAAGAACAATCATTATTAAATGATGAACAGAAGGCTGCAGCAGGACATTTTTCCGGTCCGGCA
>CAZOZU010000155.1:0-5531 GCA_964584355.1 uncultured Rikenellaceae bacterium | reverse complement strand
CAAATCACATATTATGCACTGCTGATAGTGATTATTTATGGTATTTCAGAGCTGGTATATGCCATAAAGGAAAAGAAGATAACCGGATACATAAAATCACTGGGAGTCCTTGTTGTTGCGGTGATCCTGGCTGCAGGTACTAATTTCACACACCTCAGCACTACTCAGGAATACTCAAAATATACAACACGGGGAGGCTCAAATCTCAGCAGTGATGAGAATACATCGGGACTCGATAAAGATTATATTACCGGATGGAGTATCGGAATTGATGAAACACTTACTCTCCTTATTCCAAACTTTATGGGTGGAGGAAGCTCAATTGAGTTTGATAAGGAAACAGAAACATATAAAACCCTACAGAGCTATAATGCAATTCAGTTATTGCCTGTATTCTCTCCATACCGGGGAGAACAACCGAGTACATCATCAGTCTATGCGGGTGCTATTGTGATATTTCTGTTTGTTCTCGGTCTCTTTCTTGTGGAGGGAAGGGAAAAATGGTGGCTGCTGGCTGCAACAATAATTTCAATCCTGTTGTCATGGGGAAAAAATTTCATGCCATTTACAAATTTATTCCTTGATTATTTCCCGGGATATAACAAGTTCAGGGCGGTATCCACTATCCTGATTATTGCCGGTTTCACCATACCTCTTATGGCCACACTCACACTAAGGAACATTTTTCAGGATTCTGTCGGCAAAAAGAAATTTAATATCGCTCTTTTATGGTCTTTCGGAATAACCGGTGGATTATGTTTGCTGTTTACTGTTTTTCCCGGGCTTGCAGGTAGTTTGATTTCTTCAAATGACCATTCATTATTCCAGCAATTAAGATTAACTCCCGATGTTCAGAAAATCTTCGAGTCAGCATTAACTGACGACCGCAGGGCAATGCTACGGTCAGATTCCTTCAGGTCATTTCTATTTATTGTGCTGGCTGCAGTTACACTCCTGGCATTCTACTACAGGAAGATCGAAATGAAATACGCTATCGGCCTAATAATATTCCTAATACTATTAGATATGTGGCCTGTTAATAAAAGGTTCCTGAATGAAAGTAATTTCAGGAAAGCAACTGCAACATCGGAACCCTACCCAATGACAGTTGCCGATGAAGCAATTCTTGAAGATCAGTCTTTAAGTTACAGGGTGCTCAACCTTACAGTTTCACCTTTCAATGATGCTTCAACATCAAACTGGCACAAGTCTATTGGAGGTTACCATGGCGCTAAGCTTCAGATTTACAGTGAATTAATGCACAACTGCCTCGCTCCTGAAATCAATGATTTCATTGAAACCTATCAGCAAAACAATTACCCTAACATAGTGACCACGGAGATGGCCGAAAATCTTTCAGGAGCAAATTCACTCAATATGCTCAACACAAAATATATAATAGTCGATCCGCAAAGATTACCTCTGGAGAATAAAAGTGCTCTTGGAAATGCATGGTTTGTAGATTCATACAGAATCGTTGAAAATGCAGATGAAGAGATCAGTCTGGCAAGCAGCTTTGATCCTTCCAACGAGGCATTAATTGATAAAAGATACAAAGATCTTCTTTCAAAAGATAGTTATCCTGCCGATTCATCAAGAAGAATTGAACTCACCTCATACAAGGCGAATGAACTTATTTACCATACTACTTCAACAAGTGACGGACTTGCAATATTCTCGGAAATATATTATCCCGCAGGATGGAAATCCTATTTAGATGGCAATGAGGTTCCTTATTTTAAAGCTGACTATGTTTTAAGAGCTATGGAGGTACCTGCCGGAAATCATGATATAACCTTCCGTTTTGAGCCTGATTCATACCGGACAGGGACCAGAATATCATTTGCAAGTTCATTATTACTTATTCTTCTATGTGCCGGTTCGTTATATGCGGTTTTCAGGAAGAAAGAAACAACAACATTAGCCGATGACAGCAGTAAGTAAATGTCTTGTCTGCAATAGTCAAAATTCTGAATTCATTTTCCAGTGCAAAGACAATCTGACTGGTGGTAGTGATTTCGATATTTATGAATGTAAAGATTGCGGTTTTATATTCACGAATGATCCGCCGGCAGAACAAGATATTGAAAAATATTATGATACAGGAGATTATATTTCACACAGCGACACAAAAAAGGGTATAACAAACACTCTGTTCCATTTCACCCGTAACCTGATGCTATTCCGTAAGAAAAACATTATCAGGAAAGTTACAGGAATAAAAACAGGAACACTTATGGATATAGGATGCGGAACCGGGTATTTTGCCTCTTTCATGAAAGAGAAGGGATGGAGTGTAACAGGACTGGAACCAAGTGAGAGAGCACGTAATTTTGCTGTCAATAATTTTGATCTGAAAGTTATTCCGGGGATTGAAAATCCTGGATTACAGGATCTTCATTTTGATTGTATAACATTATGGCATGTATTTGAACATTTCCATGATCCCGGAAAATATCTCACTTATATCCATCGATTACTTAAACCGGGAGCTGTCTGTATTATAGCTATGCCTAACTGCAGATCCTTTGATGCAAAACATTACAGAGAGTTCTGGGCAGCCTGGGATGTACCAAGACACCTGTGGCATTTCTCACCTGAAGTTTTTAAGACTTTTGCTGAAAGAAACGGTTTTGAAATTACAGGTATCCGAAGATTACCTGCAGATGTGTTTTATATATCAATTCTTAGTGAAAAGTATAAAGGCACAAATCTGCCATTCATTACCGGTATGATAAAAGGTCTCTGGTTTTCGTTATTAGCCCTGTTTAATAAAAAAGGATGCAGCTCCCTGATATATGCTCTGAAACTTATCCCCTGATCCTCTTGTTCTAATACACATACCCACCCCCTTAATCCCCCTCCCTGCTTCGCATGGAGGGGGAAATCATTGATAAACAATAGTATAGCCCCCTTCCTTACGAAGTAGGGAAGGGGGTTGGGGGATGGGTACATGCGATCAGAGGTCTTAATACCTATCCAGCCATCGGTATCTTCGGGCTGAGTCGCCGAATTTAAGCGCCACGGTTATTTCATGGGTTCCATAGGTTATCCTCTGTATTTCCTGAAGGGTGAAATCGAATGAATATCCAAAGGAGAGATTGAGATATTTAGCACCCACAGAGGCTATTAATGCACCGCTGGTTCTGTAAGCCAGACCTCCCCATACCGTCTGATCATAGATATAAGTAAGACCTATATCTACTTGTGGTCTAAGCTGTTCTGACATCATAAAAAGAAATGATGGTTCAAGTTCTGTATAGGAATTAATAGCGTGACTGTAAGACCCAAACAGATAGTAGTGCCTGTTCACTTTAACGTTTTTATAGGCATCACTCCCTATCTTTGCTGCTGCTTCGAAAAGCTGGTCGGCTGAAAATCCAACATTATATCTGGCGTTAAGAAGATATATGCCGAATGAGGCATCAGGGACAAATATTCCACGGCGAAGGTTGTTATTCATCCAGGGTTCATTGGGATCTTCAAAATTGATCTCCTCCTCATCGATTTTATAGTGATAGCCTGTGAATGCAAGTCCCATGGATAATTGTGTGGTATTTTTCAGCCACATGTGATATGAATATGAAACCTGGAAACCGGTCCGGTGAATTATCCCGTTCTTATCGCTGAATACATATCCCCCCAGACCTACCTTACCATCGGATTTGGGACGATATACTTTTCTCCTTGAACTTACCTGCTTAAGGATATAACTGCGCTTCAGTAACCTCGATTGTACACTGAATGTATAAGTTCGCGGTGCTCCGTAATAACCAACCCATTGTTCCCTTGCAGTCAGATTAACACTTGTATAACCATCGCTTCCGGCTACAGCAGGGTTGATGAGGAATTTGTTGTAGAGGTACTGACTGTATACAGGTAGCTGCTGACCGGATGCAAGACTTCCGGATATAACAAACATCAATATGTATACAAGTCGTTTCACTAGCGCCCTAAGTTATTATATATTATCGTACTATAGTTATATTGCCTACAATTGGTTTTGAGCCGTTATTCAGTTCAATAATATAATGATAAGAGTCAATCGGTAGCAGTTTCCCGTTGCTCCTTCCATCCCATGGTTGCGGGTATCCTTTTTCTGATCTCCAGATAACAATACCCCATCTGTTGAAGATCTTAATTTCAATATCAGGATATATATCTATCATTCCAATGTTCCATTCATCATTTATCAGGTCGCCGTTTGGTGAAATGGCATTAGGAATGATCAGGCATGATTCATTCGATGGTTCGAGGTTAATAGTATCAGTAAGAGAGCATCCATTCAGATCGGATACAGTTACTATGTATATTCCGCTATAAATATCAGTCAGATCCCTGGTGTTTGAATTGTCTGACCAGTTGTATTCATAATCTGTTCCTACCACACCTCCTGTGACCGTCAGTCTTATTTCCCCATCGGGTGTGTCAGGACACCATGGCTGTGTGATGTCAGATGATATCTTTATTGAATCAGGCTGTGTAAGTGTAATTATTGTATCACCATAACAACTGTTCTCATCACTAATAATCAGGCCATAATCTCCTGCAGGCAGACCTGTTCTCGAATCTGAAGTTGATCCGTCGGACCATAAGTAACTAACATTACCAACATTATTAACAGGTATGAGGTCGATTGTACCTGTACTGTCATCGGTACAATTAATATTATATCCACCTGCAAGACTTGATGACAATGTTGCATCCACAGAGAGCCTGTCAGGCTGGGTAAGTACAATAACCTCTGTAGCACTACATAAATAAGCGTCAGTAAGGACCAAAGTATATTCTCCAGCTCTCAGTCCTGTTATATGTCTGTCAGAAGAGGTATATCCGTCAGGACCTGTCCAGTTGAAAGTATATGGAGGTGTCCCACTTGTCGAATTGATATTTATTGTGCCATTTGACAGTCCGTAACAACTGACATTATATCCTGTAAAATCTGAAAGAATAACATCATATAACACAGGCGGAGGCAAATCTATTCTTGCAGAATCAGTTATCGAACAGCCATTTATATCTGTTACTATTACACTGTAGTATCCTTCGGTTAGGCCTGAAGCATCTTCTGTTGTAGCTCCATTCGACCAGCTATAGCTGTATGGTTCAACTCCGCCGGATACAGTCAGATCAATGGTTCCATTATTGAATCCGGGAGGATTGCATGTGATATTTGTCGGAACCAGTGTTATAGCAAGAGGCTGGGGTTGTGTAAGTGTAATATTCGCAGTTGACACACAACCGTTGGAGTCAATGGCTACAAGATTATAGGTACCTGCAATCAGCCCTGTCTGGTCTTCCTGGCCGTCGACCAGCCCGGAACCATCTTCAGTGCTCCATGAATAACTGTAATTTCCAACACTTCCTCCTGCCATTATTACATCAATTGAACCTGTACCTCCATAACAATTAATATTATATGATCCGTCTGTTGATGTGGATGGTACTGGATTGATAGTCAGTGGTGCAGGTTCTGTAAGTGTAAATACCGGATTAGGTATTAATATACATCCGTTTACATCAGTGACAAT
>CAZOZU010000154.1:0-5537 GCA_964584355.1 uncultured Rikenellaceae bacterium | reverse complement strand
GGCATCTTTATAAAAAACACTTTTCTCTTTTGAACTGAGATATAATCTGCCAACCGGGCTCTCTTTGTCCACATAGCCTAAAATCAGGCTACCACCTTCTTTCAGTATCCTGTGGGCTTCAGCAAAAGATCTGTTGATATCATCAACAAAACAGATAGTGGTAACCATGAGGGCAAAATCATAACTTTTATCCTCAACAGGAAGGTTTTCCGCAACACCATCAATCACATTCAATCCTCTTTCCGCAGCTTTTTTCCTCATTGCCTTTGATGGTTCCACACCTTCTTTGATGCCAAGGGGAGCAGCAAATATTCCACTCCCTATCCCTATCTCAATACCCTTCCCTGTTTCAGGTAATACCCTGCGAATAGCTTCAAGTTCCGATTCAAAGGCATAATGATTATCAGAAAACCATTGTTCATATTCATGCAGGTGTTCATCAAAAGGTTTAGTCTTGGCCATGATTAAATCTATAAGCAACACATAAAGTAATACATAAAATTCTACATTAAAAAAACTGCATTAACAAATAATATTAATTGTTAATGCAGTCATTTGAAACTTATGAAACTTAATGTGAGTGTGCCTTCACGATTAAGTGTCACAACACTATTGGATTGAGTAAAGTAGTCTAAATATTTTGTGCTGAGAGTGTTTCGTGTAGATTTATTTTAGAATTATAAAGCATTTTAGTAAGAATATCCTGTTCTTTCGTGGTTTTTTTCAACATATAGTAAAATATATTGGCTGCTGTATCGCTCAATGCATTTTCAGCTGCTAAAATATTATATATCTTGATCAGACAGTCATCAAAATGCATTTCCAGCTTCAGTAAATCTTCCATGGTCACTTCAGATTTTTCACCAAAATTATGCTCCAGGCATTCATTTATCTGTTTTGACAGTTTCTCACAAGGAAAATCCAACCAGCAATTCATTGCCCTGGCAATATTCTTATGTCTTTCAAGATATTTCTCACGATCTTTTTCATGCTCATACAGCTCAAATAATAACGACCTAATCTCTTTGTTTTCAGCCTTTTCATAAACCTCATAATATAAATTGGCTACCTGTTGATGATAAGACTGGATCTGCCCGATTATTTCACTTTTTTGCTTGTACATAACTTAACTCCTTATTTATTTAATGATATTATCTTTTATCCATATACAAAGATACACTCCTTATATCATTAATTACAAGCAAGTTAAGGCCCAAGACATCATGTATAACCTTGAGATTCGTCAATAATTTCTTTGAGTATAATGGTATCAGTAAATTGATACAATATTACTGAGCAGGTTATCGCCTGATAATAAGACACTTTCCGGTAACTGATTTCTTGAAATGGTTATTTTAAAACCAGGAAATCAATAAATGACATTTAAAGAAACAGAATATGCTGATTATCCTTTCCGGTTAATTATTTTTAACCGTTCCAGATCTTTTATCTCGATTTTTTTCCCTTTTATTTCAATGATATTTTCATCCTTGAATTCAGATAATATTCTGACAACACTCTCCATTGACATCCCGGACAGCTCAGCAATATCTTTTCTGCTGATATAGGAAAAAATATCGGTATCCTTGAATTCATCACGATTTAAATATAACAATGTATTTGCCAGTTTACCATTTAGCTGTCTGAGTCCCAGATTCAGGCATTTGGTAAGCATAATATTATAATTTTTACAATACCAGTCAGACAGTTCCCGCGAAAAATCACAACACTTGGTAATTAAATCTTTAATACCTTCCCTGCTGATAATACAGACTTTGGTCTCTTTCAATGCCGCAGCGGTGAAATAATATGTATCATCACCAAATAGTGAAGTTAATCCGATGAAATCGTCGGAATTAAGAAGTTTTATAATAATATTTTTATCAGGGCCCTCAATATACATTTTCACCATACCATCCACTATATATAATATGTCTGTAACACGGGCTCCTTCTTTTACAATTGTTTCACCTTTCTTGTATCTGATATGGGGTTTTTCCAATTTATAGAAGTCTTCTGCGTTTTTTGTTCTTTGAACAAAACATTTAGATCGTGCATAGCAATCGTTACAATTCGTTCTCTCTAAATATCTGTCCATATCAGAAGCTTAATTAAATCAGCATTTCAATTCTGTGCCGGGTATTATAAAAATCAATCAGTTAATAATTCTAAAATCAGCAGGCTAAATAAATGGCTGATAAACAATATATTAATTTATAAAAACAACAATTCCCCACTACACTTTAATCCTATTGCAGTATAAACTGAAAAAATATTATTAAGTGTTGTGAGGCAAATATATGAATAAGATTTATGAAAATAAAAAAGCACGATGATAATGCTACTTACTTAGGCATTATCCCTTTGCACTGATCATTGCCAGTGATTTTTTGTTTAAAAGCACACAACTTTTCCCTGATATTTTAATTATTCCATCTTTTTCAAATTCATTCAGTACCCGGCTTACACTTTCACGTGATGAATCAATCAGATTTCCAATCTCTTCCTGGTTGAGAGGTATATTAAAAGTATCTGAATTATACAAATGATTTGACATTTCAAGCAATACATCCGCCATCTTTCCCCTTATTTGTTTCTGGGTCCGGATAGCACATCTGTTAAAGTTCTCCAATTCATTTTTACATAATTCAATTATGATCTCATATGAGAATGAAGGATTATTTGTCAGGAGATAACGAAAAGTTTTTATGTCGATAAAACACACTTCTGAATCTTCAATAACAGTAACCGAGTATTGATTTATCTTGTCGCCGAATGTAGTTGGCAAGGCCATAAAGGATGGCGCTTTTACAATACGAACGATCTGTTCATGATATGGCCCGGCGATATGAATCTTGGCCAATCCACTTCGAAGGTAAACTACATTTGTTGAGAATGTTCCCTGCTTGATCAAAGACTCACCCTTGTGTAAATTCACCAGTGCACAGTTTGCAGAAAGCTTTTCGATCTCTTCATCGCTTAAAGTTAATAGAGCTTTCGACTTTTTCTTACATTTACCACATTCACTTTTCATGTCTCTAATATAACAAATTTGTGAGATATATCACAAAATTTAATAATAAACCTCACATCAAAACTATTTCATAATAGATAATCATTGATTTCTTTTGTTAATTAATTAACAATAAAAATTTGAGTTATATGGAAGAGAAAAAAATGTGTCTTGGTCTGTTTTCAGGCAGTGTTGATAAACTGACCGCTGCAGGAATTATTATTTCAGGAGCTGCTGCCATGGATATGAAAGTCGATATTTATGTATTACTTCAGGGAGCACGTGCATTCAGGAAAGATATCGGAGATAATCCTGATAAACTTCAGATGGCTGAAAATCCCGCCTTGAAAGAAGAGTTCTTGCAATCACTGAAAAACCTGAATGTAAAGACATGGGTTGAATTTTTCAAGGAAGCCAAAGAAATAACAGATGTTAAGATCCATATCTGTGGTCTTGCCGGGAAGATTTGGGGAGGTGAAAAACTTGAAGATTTTGTTGACCTTGCTGATGATATTTGTGGAATTGGTGCATATATAACCTCTACCCAGGAAGCAGATGTAAATCTATTCATTTAGAAGTAATATCTTCAAAACAGAAGATAGAATATCCAATCCTTAGGTATACCGGAACAACAACTTTTGTTGCTGAAGCAAATGAAAGCAGTATACAGTTGTTTATTTAACTTTAAATATTTCTAATCTACATTCACACTTTAAAATTTTTCAATTATGACACCAGATGAATTAAAAAATGTTAACGTGGCCAAGTCTGTTGATGCAAGAGGAACTGCTTGTCCGGGCCCACTATTGGAAGCTAAAAAAGCTATTGGTACTATACAGTCAGGAGATGTAATGGAAGTGCTTTCAGCTGATGAAGGCACTAAAGTAGATATCCCTAAATGGTGTACAAAGCAGGGTCATGATTATCTCGGCACTCTCGAAGAAAGTGGCTATTTCAGAATCTATCTGAAAAAGAAATAATTCCTTAAGAGCGGAATATGAATATTAAAAGTGCCAAGATACTGGTATTTTCCACCGAAAAAATTTCTGATCCTGCCATTGATATGGCTGGATTGCTCAAGCTGCATTATCCGCCAACAGTATATACTATCTCGGTACCATGTTCAAGCGGGATAAAGCCAAGATGGATATTGCATGCATACGAGAAAGGATTTGACGGGGTTTTTATTGCTGCCGACGGTAGCGATTGTGCCTATGGTGAATCGTGTACCGAAAAGACAGGAAAGCTGGTTACCTACACTCATGAATTGATGAAGAAAAAGAATTTAGAACCTGCACGCCTGCGTATGGCAGCAATATGTTCAGTTTGCAGCGAATCGTTTGTAAAACAGATCAAAAGCTTTAATGAACTTTTACTTAAAAATTCAAACAGTTAAATATGAACGGGGAAACAATAAATGCCTCATATGATGCACTTGTTATTGGAGGAGGAATTGCTGGTGGAGAGGCTGCATTAAATTTGGCCAATAACGGATTCAAAGTTCTTATAGTTGAAAAAGATCTTTCAATAGGAGGCAAGATGATCCTGCTAAGCAAAGTATTTCCAACACTGGATTGTTCTGCATGTATCACAACACCGAAGGTTTCAGAAATCTCCAGGCATCCCGAAATTGATATATTTACAGAGAGTGAGGTAAAGAAAATAGTAAGAAAAACTGAATCAGATTTTGAGGCAGAGGTAATCAGGATTCCCCGTTATGTTAATGCTGATGATTGTACCGGATGTCAGCTATGCGAACAGGCATGTCCTGTTGTCGTTTCTGACCAGTACCAATATGATCTTGTAGGTCGAAAAGCAGCATATATTCCATTTAGTATAGCCAGTCCGAGGGTGGCAGCAATAGATATTGAGAACTGTACATTGTGTGGTGCCTGTGAAAAGGTATGTCCTACAAAATGCATAGACTTTACACAAGAGACCCGGATATATAATATCACAGTGAAAACAGTTGTCATTGCTACAGGATTTAATTTAATTGATCCCGTTAAAATGCCACTGCTGGGATTCGAACTATGTAAAAATGTGATTACCTCCATGCAAATGGAGAGGCAATTAGCTCCGACACGACCATTTAATACTGTTTTGAGACCGGGCGACGGAAAAGTACCTGACAAAATTGCATATGTTCTTTGTGCCGGATCGAGAGATGTAACTGTCGGTAATCCTATCTGTTCACAGATCTGTTGTATGTATTCAATAAAACAGGCACAGTTACTTATGGGAGCACTGCCAATGGCTGATGTGACTATTTACTATATTAATATCAGATCTTTCGGAAAAGGATTTGAAGAATTTTATGAACAGGCGAAGGGAATGGGTGTCAATTTCATCAAGGGTAAAATAGGCAAAATCACCGAAAAAGAGAATGGAGATCTTATTTTACGTTATGAAGATATTTCTTCGATGCTTCAATCCGTCGAGATGCGATCTCCATTTCTGGATTATCGAATAATGGAATTTGCATTTTCCATACAAAACGAATTAAAAATTAAAAATGGAATTA
>CAZOZU010000153.1:0-5566 GCA_964584355.1 uncultured Rikenellaceae bacterium | reverse complement strand
AGGATTAATATTATCTATTTTTATTAATCAATGGTGGATGTTTTTAGTTGTAATGACTTTTTTCGCCATTGGTAGTGGCTTATTAAGGCCTATAATCATGGCTGATATATCAAGAAGTGTTGGGGACAAAGAACAGGGAGCAATTATTGGTTTTACTAATTCATTAGGAAGCATGTCTCGTATTTTTGGACCCTTAATTGGTGGCTTTATGATTAATAATTTTTTCCCAGGAAGCTTAGGCATTGTTGCTGCCCTAGTAATGAGTGCGGGATTAGTGCTGGTGATTAAAGAAAACAATAGTAAAAAATCGAATTAATTAAGATAGTTTTTGGTTAATTTCTTTGTTGACAGGAATTATTAGTGATTTATACTAAATTAATGGCTAAAAGAAAAACAAAAAAATCTCCTAAAAAATCTTTGGTTCGTAAGAGTCAAAAAAAACCCAAACAAAGAGTTTCAAAACTCAAGCTTTACAAAACCAAGAAAATTAATTAAAAGAATTAATTTCCCTTTGATAGGTGAATTATTTCATTGTCCATATTGTTTAGCCCATTGGATTAGTTTCATATTAATTTTAATTAATTTTCCTATTTCCTTATTTTTGATTTACTTATATCTTGTTCAACAAAGCCTGGTCTGAATCTCATCAGTATTGCCGGTATCAACAATATTGCACCAGCAAGGCATGATCCAATAAAGATTATTACCAGATAACCGAAGAACCTTATTGAAGTGAATCCTGACAGGATCAGTACTGAGAAACCTGCCATAACACCACAGGCATTTATAATTATACTTCTTCCTATTGTTTTCATCGCTACTCGTGTTGATTCTTCATACGAGAGGCCTTTTCTGATCTGGATATTAAAGTTCCATATATACTGTATTGTAAAATCAACACCCACACCGATCATGAGTGATGAGAGAAGAGCTGTTGCAGCATCAAGTGCTATGCCGCTGAATCCCATGAATCCGAAAAGAATTAGTATTGATGTTGCGAGAGGAACAGACCCCACTATTCCACCTTTCAGCGACCTGAATATCAGTGTTAAAAAGATAAATACCATTACCATGGCAAACAATAGAGATATTATCTGTCCCCTGATGATCGATGCTGCAAAATCTGTCATGATGACTGCATATCCTCCAACGGTTATCTCTGCGGGGAAATCCTCAATAGACTCATTGATTACTGATTTTACACTTTTTATTACGCTGTTTTCCGGCTGTGAGAGACGGATAAGGATATGTGCCTTTGTATTTTCCAGATTCATTATTTGCCTGAAGTCATCAGGGTCTCCGCTCATATTATACAGCTCAAACATCTGTGCTATAGCTGCTCTCGACTGTGGTATTTCATCATAGCCGTCTTCATCCGGGTTATATAAAGCTTTACTCATTTCCCTGACAGCCTGTGAAATAGAGAATACCTGACCAACACCATCCATACCCTCAACCCTGATGGTCAGATTATCAATCCCCTGCATAACCTCCGGATCCTTGATATTTCCTTCCACCATTACAGAGATAGTCTGAGATCCCCCGAACTTGCTGTTTATAATATCTGATGCCATTCTCACGGGATTGTGCTTAGGGAAATACTTCTCCTGGTTGGTCTCTATTTTCAGAAGTGTAATTCCTGATGCAAGGATTATTGTAAGCAAAACAAATCCCACGATTATTGAACCCGGCCTTTTAATGATAAACCCCGACAGTGTACCAAGGAATCTGTCAAATCCCTCTGTATTTATCTTCTTCGGTTTGAAGACACTTTTTCCATTTCCGCGGAACCAGATTAGTACAGGTATCAGTACCAGACTCATGATAAGTGCCATTGCCACACCGGCAGCAGCCAGTATTCCAACCTGTCTGGCAGGGATGATGGAATGGGCCAGCAGTGCCAGTACACCTGCTACTGTTGTAAGTCCGCTGAAGAGGATTGGCATGTTAAGAGAACCTGAAAGTTCCCTGACAAGTGATCGTATTGAAATTGTTCCGTGTTTCAGTTTTAATTCCTGGCATCTTGCAACCAGGTATATCCCGTAATTATTTGCTACAGCAACAAGGATTATCGGAACAAGAAGTGTAATAATTGATAATTTCCAGCCCAGAAGGGGAATCAACCCCATACACATGGCTATCGAAAGTATCACCACGCTGAACGGCATCAGAACACTTTTCCATTCTCCAAGACTCAACTTAAGGATCAGCAGCATTACCAGCAGAGCAAGTGATACAAGGAAAACCGCATCCTTTTTCACATCTCTCATAATATGTTGCCGGATATATGGCAATCCCCCTTTCAGAACCTGTGTATTTCCTGAATGGACTGCACTTATGGAATCGATCTTCTGTAAAGTAATATTTTCGTTTTCCGCATCATTTATCGTAGCAGAGATAGAGGCTGCTGTCATATCGGACGAGATGACTATATCACGGGCAAATCTGTTGTCCAGTATCTCTTCCCTGAGCTTTCTGAAACCTGCCGTGTCAGAGGGTATTCTCCTTATAAGCGGATCGGCAGTCATCATTCCTTCCGTACTTTTTATTGTCCTGACAGTAAATGGAGAGATACGGCTCGTAACACCTGTAAGCTTTGAGATAGCACGGTCAGCAGCCTTTATGTTTTTAAGGTTTTCAGTTGTCAGTACCGTTGAGTCGGTGAAAAGAACCATTACAAGATCCTGCACTCCAAATTCTTCTTCAATTTTATCTGTATTAATTCTTGAATCCATTGATTGCGGAATATAATTCCTGATCTCAGGGTCAGTTTTTGATAACGGAATAAGAGCACCAAGTGAGATCCCCAGGGCGAGGAAGAAAACAATTATCAGCCAGCGGTATTTAATTATATAATCAGTCATATTATCAAAAATCTACTCTCAGGGCCACCCTGATACAGTTCATGAATTCATCAACGAGGTCATAAATAGATCCTTCACGACCCGAATAGAATTCTCCACCAAGACTTATTGCAAGTCCATCTGCAGGTTTATATGATATTTCAGGCATTATCATAAAATCACGGGTGGTAAAATTGTATAAGGACAGGAGCGAAGGAGTCATCCTTCCATAGAAGAGATCTGTTTCAATCCTTATCCCGGCTGTATGATAAGAGCTCTTAAGCTGATAATTATAGAGCCTGTTAAATGCACCAATCTGTTGCCTTATGTATTCAGTAAGATCAAAGTCTGGTATAGCCAGCAGTGCAGCTATGGCTGAGAGGTCGGGTTCTGTTCCAATAAATGGGTCAACCGATGCCTTCTCAAAATCCGGAATTACTTTTCCTGAATATTCCGCAGTAATCCTCCAGTCGCCTGATATCCAATCAATTCCGAAAGCCCATTCTATTTGCTGGCATGCAACATATTCATAGGTCTTATAAGAATCATATGGTATTGACCAGGCTGCTTCACTTCTTAATCCAAAACTTCCTATTGTTGTCTCAAAATCAAGGCCGATATTACTTATCCTGTAAGGTTTAAGTGTCAATTCTGTATATGGGACAGGTATAGGATCCGCCAGGTTAAGGTCGAAGCGGGTCAGGGCGGTTCCGGGCATAGGATTAAGCCCGTCAAACCATGACAAGCTTATATCAACACCTTTCAAATAGAGATTTGTCTTCAGGCCCAGACCATATTTGTCACTGCCTGTCATAAGTGAGGTTATGGGATTTATTGTAACATATGACGGCAGGGGCAGGGGATCTATCATCAATACAGAGGATCTGTAATAAGGCATTCCTACTGCCTCCAGGCTTAAAAATGTATATGGATACCACCTTGCACTTACAAGCAGGTTCCCCATATCCATATCAGCAGGATCCGGTGATCGTGATACAAGGTTACTGGCACTTAATTTTGATGTCGGGTTGGTAAAATCCGCACGTCCCCATTTTATTATAAGCTGGCCTGCAGTTACATCCCATTTTTTCCCGTTCACAGTTATATATGCCTCCCTGATATCAATCCTGGTAACAGGATCGCTGAATTCAGTTCCATAACGAAAGCGAAGGTCAGCAAATGCTTTGAACATACGGCTGTCTCCGCTTTCTACCTTAAGACCAAAATCAGAGAATGCGCTGGGGATGTTTATCTTATCAGTCTCATCATCAATGCCTCCATAGAATCCACCCCGTACAAATCCGTATATTAACCTGTTGTTTTCATCAGACTGCAGAGAAGCAGGAGGATCATCCTGTCCATATATATTAACAGAAATTAAAAGTAAAATGAGTGTTAGTCTGATTATAATGCTGTTCATGAATGCTTCTTTCATGCAAATGAACAACATAAAGAAAGGCGTGTCGTCTTATCCGTCTTTCCCGTACCTGTAATTAAATATGAATATGTACGTCCCGCTTGGAATGTACTACCTGTCGCCTATTCTTTGATTCCGGTTGACTTCTCCCTGTATTCGCTGGGGATCATACCGGTCTGGCTCTTGAAAATTGAATTGAAAGTTGTTTTTGAATTAAACCCTGCATCAAAGGCAATTGCCAGTATCGTGAAATAATTGTTTTTAGGGTTGTTGAATCTTGAAATGACCTCTTTAATCCTGTATTCGTTGATGAATGTGAAGAAGTTTTTTCTATGCTTCTCATTAAGGACCTGTGTTATATGGTGGCGGGGAATACCTGTAAGATCTGAGAGATCCTGGATACTCAGGTTTCTGTTAAGATAGGGTTTTTCGGTTTCCATAACCAGGATGAGTGTCTTCAGATACTCTTCTGCCTGTTTATCTTTAAGACCACTTTTAGCATACTTTTCGTTCACTTTGCCATTCTCTTCCTCATCAGTAACTCTTACCTCCTGTCCGTAGATAACAGGCTGTTGTATAACATAAAAGCTGTAAGCAAAGGAGAATATTGTGATAAAGCCAAATACTACAAAATAAGGATCAAACGGGATAAAGTCGCCGATCATATTAATCCCCCCGAGGAAAAAAAGAACAAGAAAGGAGACATAATAACTTATTGATAGCACTTTCAACCAGTTAAGAGTTATTACTCCTGAAGTATAAGAAACGAGATCCTTGAGTTTTCTCTGGTGGTTACGTATCATAATAAATGCATGGATACTGTAGACCGTTACTGACAGGAAGAAACAGGTACTGTAAACTATCCTCAGGGATATGAATCTGTCGGGCCTGAAGAAGTTTCTGAGATCCTTAAGCAGGGGTAATTCCCTGAAGATAACCGATACAGTCAGAAATACTATAAAAGGAATAAAATGAATCATGGCCAGCCAGTTGAATTTCTTCCTGGGATTGGTCATATATTTTACATATAGATAAAGCAGCGGCCCGTATGTAAATGCAACAAAGGGGAATGCATACATCTCTATCACTGTTGAGTTTAACAGTGCGATAATGAGTTCGGTACAGATTAGAAACATCCATGCTGTCATTAAACGATCTGCAACAGTGAATGGTTTCTTTGTTGAGATCAGCAAACCTGCAAAAAAAGACTGTGATATACCTATATATAAAACAGGATCAATATTTGCCATAACACAAATTTATGAACCAAAAATAATGAAAAAGAGCCAATAATTAGGTACTTTTG
>CAZOZU010000152.1:0-5575 GCA_964584355.1 uncultured Rikenellaceae bacterium | reverse complement strand
CATTTTGACGGATTATAATAACAAAGTTAGGAAAGTAATGGATATGAGGCAAATAAATATAGTAGGTTCATTGCATGCAACGAACCTACGAATATTTTATATTAAATTTGTTAGGGATTGAATTAATAATCATATAAAATCATTATCCATGAAAAGATCACGAATTTCGGTTAACTGGTTTATCCCTCTGTTACTGTTATGTTCCACAGTTGTAGATTCGATGCATGCATCTAATCTACAACAGGTTCAATATATAAATAATGAGGGGGCTAATAAGAATTATAAAGGCAGCTGTACCAGCATTATGGTAGGCAGGCTGGCAACAACAGATGGATCTGTAATTACTTCACATACCTGTGACGGGATGTACAGGACATGGGTGGAGATATATCAGCATGAAAAACATGAAAAGGGAGCTGTTCATGAAGTTTATACCGGCACACTTTATCCCAGGGCGGCATCATTTGATATGCGTAATGTAAAAAAGACCGGAGAGATCCCGGAAGTTGAGGAGACATATGCATTTCTTAATACGGCTTATCCATGTTTGAATGAAAAACAACTGGCTATCGGAGAAACAACCATTGGAGGAAGGGAGGAGCTGAGAAATCCCGAAGGTATATTTTATATTGAAGAACTTGAAAAGATAGCATTACAGAGATGTACAACAGCAAGAGATGCAATAAAATTAATCGGCAAGCTTGCCGAGGAATATGGTTACGGCGATTATGCTGAATGTATAACCATAGCTGATCCGAAGGAGGTATGGCAGTTTGAAATTTCAGGATCAGGGGAGGGTAAACCGTCTGCAATATGGTGTGCAGCCAGGATACCTGATGACCATGTTGGTGTTTCGGCCAATATGCCAAGGATATCGACTATCGATTTCAATGATCCGGAAATGTTTATTTATAGCACTGATCTGAAGAAAGTAGCCTTAGATCTGGGTTACTGGGATGGAAAAGAGCCTTTGAAGTTCTGGAAGGTTATCAGTTCTTTTGGCAAGGCCTACGGGACACGTGAGTTTTTTATTTTAAGCCACATGGCACCATCATTAAATCTTACCAATGATGTTGAAGAGCTGCCGTTTTCTGTAAAGCCTGATAATAAGCTTTCTCCACGTGATGTCATGAAATATTACAGGGAGACATATGAAGGAACTGATTTTGACAATACTAAAAATATGTATGTTACTGTTCAGAGAAGAGATGATAAAGGAAACATTACGGAAGAGAAGATCAAATCACCTATAGCCAGCGGGTGGTTGAGTCCCGATCTTCGCAGATTGCTCCATGAGTTAAAACCCGGGATTATCGATTATAGATATACCATTGCACAGAACTGGTGTTCATATTCAGAAGTAATTCAGTGCCGCAGCTGGCTGCCTGACGAGGTTGGAGCCATTGCCTGGTTCTCATTTGACAACCCTGCATTAAGTCCCAGGATACCGATATTCTCGGGAGTCCTTAAGCTGCCGGAATCATTCAGCGTATGTGGCCAGTTTCATTATACGCATGATGCAGCAATATGGTCGTTCCGCGAAACAAACAGGCTTGCAGTCATAAAGTGGGGAGACGGAAGGACGCTTATCGAACCGGCTGTGATGGAATTTGAAGACAGGGCGTTTGAAGAATTGCCAATGATAGAGAAAAAGATTGTGGAATTAGTCAAAGCGGGTAAAAATGATGAAGCCAGGGAATATGTTACTCGCTACACAAACAATTTTGCATTGGCTGCCATGAAAAAATGGGAAGAGATGAAGGTTCCGCTGTGGGAGTCGTTCAGTATGGGGTTCTAGTAGGTTCGATGCATGTATCGAACCTACTGATGATTTCAGGATATTACTTCTTATCGTAAACCATCATGGTTTTTACCTCACCATTCTGGCCCTGCCTGGTAGACTCGATTGCAAGTGTTTTTGCATCTTTCAGGCTCCAGACAGCAGTAGTAGTAAATTCATTATCATTGAATGACATTTTGGTAACAACTGTCAGGCTTTTACCATCTGCTGACCATTTGGCTGTATACTTTGATTCACCACGGCCCATTGTGTTTACATTCTCTTTTCCGTCGAGAATATATTTGGTTTCTCTGGGTGTGCCATCCCGACCTGCCCGTGACTGGGTAAGGGTAGTGGCATCCTGCTTGACCGTAACTTCACTACCACCAGGTCCCTGGCCGCCACCAAAACGACCACCTTCGGGTATGGTACTTTTTTCCGCATTCAGAACCCATGTGCCCGAGAAATTGGCTTTACCTGCCTGGGCGTGGGTCATTAAAGGAGCAATAAGGAACATTGCTATTGTCAATGACAATACCTGGAATACACTTGATACATTTTTTTTCATTTTCTTTGATTATTATGTTAATTATCTACGTTAAAGTTAGGAAAGTAATGGATGCGGGGCAAATAAAAATACTCAATGTCCTACGGTTAATTCTTTTGGTTCAGGTAGGCAAATCTCATTCTTATTGCTGCAGCAAGGGAATAGGCAGTTACTAAAAGTATTTTTATTAGTGAGAGCCCATCAGTATTATCCGTGAAATATTTTTCCTTGTTTAATGAGAGGAGCCTGTTAAATCTGTGTTTAATGAAACGCCACATTGAGTAATTTTTTACATACAGTTTTGTTAGCTGCCTGTAGAATTCTTCAGGTTCAAGCCTGGTCGGAAGCACTGAATGGGCGAAATCAAAGAAGTCAAAATTTGTTATTGCCAGTGTTTTGAATGTCTCCTCGTACAAATCAGTTCCCGGGAGGGGTGTTAAGACCGGAAAGGCAGGCCTGAAAAGATTGTTTTCAGATACATAATCAGTAAGCTGACGGAAATCCTCTATGGTATATTCCGGCCTGACAATAAAAAGTGCAATGATGTGAATATTCAGTTCTTTCAATATGCGAATCGCCTGGTTATTTATCATTACAGATGTTCTTTTTTTGTAGTAATCCAAATCATTATCCCTGAAGGATTCCAATCCGACTGATATGAATTGCAGCCCCGATCCGGCAAGCTCCTCAAACAGAGCCCTATGTTTTACAATGGTATCTGTCCTGGCATACATCTGCAATTTTTTCCTGATGTTATTCTTTCTGATCAACTCATTCAATTTCCACATTCTCCCGATGTCAATAAAAGTGTTATCATCGGAGATATAAACAACATCAGTCTCTTCAGGCAGACTTTTCAGCTCATCTATAATTGATTCCGGTGCTCTTGTAGTATATTTGCCATTCATCAGCTTCCAGCAGGCACAAAAATTACACCTGTACGGACATCCTCTGCTTGTCATTATAAGTGCCAGTTTATTTCTGAACCAATCATGATAATTCTTATGGTATTTTTCAGTAAGGTTACGATCCGGCAGCGGTAAGATATTCAGATCAGGTACTGATGTATCCTTTTTTGTATAGAAAACTCCGTCATTGTCAATAATGCCGATATTAGGAATATCCTTTAGTTTTCCGGGATTATCCAGGGCATTGATATACTGAGGGAAAGTAGAATCAGCATAGCCGAGAAATATTGTATCAACATACGGCAGAACAAAATTATCAGGTAAAAAAGTAGCATGAGATCCTCCGACTACGGTTTTTATTGAGCTGTCAAACTTCCGGATCTCTTTAAGTATCTTAACGACAATATTATAGTCACAGGTATATGCAGTTATGCCAATCAGATCAGGTCTGAAATTCGATAATTCATGGTGAAGGTTCTTATCAATTCTCATATCCAGGATCCTGACGTTTGAATCCTTTACTGAAGCAGCCAGATATTCCAGTTCCAGCGGTTCATACAAGTTCAGTGTTAAAAGATTGGGATTGAGTGGCGGCTTTATCAGCAATATTTTCATTACAATATGTGTTTGTAAAACATGTAGGTTTGATAAAATGGACCTTTGCTAGATCTCATACCTTTCCCATTCATGTTTTACTTTTTTCATAAGGATTTTAAAACGTTCTTCGCCACGGATGTTTTCAAGGAACGGATCATATTCATTGAGGAAAGGGTAATTTATAAATCCCTGTCCCACTGCATATTCAAGCCATTCCAGCGCTTGCTTCTTGTCATCGAGATATGAGAAGAAAGCAGCAATATTATATGCATTTTGTGGATTTGATCTGTGGGTTTTTACAAAATCGGAAGTCAATAATGGCATCAGTTTATCCTTGTCTCTTTTTATTACTTGTTTCAGGAATATACTCAGCTGGGTCCATGTATCCTTGGCCGGTTCTTTGACAGTATCGCAAATAAACTGGTAAGCATCATCAGTACGATTGTTATAAAGGAGGATAAGTGATTTCCAGAACATATTCATACCGCTTTCAGGAGTTAGCTTATATGCTGCTAGCAGGGGATCAAGTGCAAGATCGAATTTACCGTCAAAAAAATGGTTCCTCCCTATAACCGAATCATTCATCGGATTAAGCGGATCGATTTTGATGCATCTGCTTATTAGCGACTTACCAGCCTCAATTTTACCAAAAATACTATATCCTAAAGCCACCCAGATCATTATTTCAGGATCTTCGGGTTTGCCTGCAAGAGCCCGGGTAGCATGATCCATTGCTTTATTAAGGTTACCATTTAATGCATGAATACATCCCATAACGAAATGGGCTTTTGCTAATTCATGATCGAGATTGAATGCTTTCTTTGCGTATTCTTCTGCATTTTTAATATTCTTTTCCTGATCAATCCCTGCATTAACATACTGGAAATAAGAGAATGCCATACCGGCATATATTACCGCATTTTCACCTGCAATGTCGAGTCCTTTTTGAAGCAGGTTTAAGCCATGATCTATTCGTTCTTTTCGAAAAGATATTATCTCCGAATAGGCCCTTTTATAGCAATCATAAGCAAAAACGTTATCTATCGGTCTTTCAAGAATTTTTTCCCTTTCCTTTGAGCTTAACCTGATTTTAAGAGCATTAACAATGGATTGTGATACCTTTTCCTGTATATCAAATACATCTTCAAGTGTGCCTGTGTATTTATCAGCCCAGATATGGGAATCGTTTACCGAATCAATCAGCTGGGCAGTGATACGCAGATTGTTCGCTGATTTTCTCACGCTGCCTTCCAGTACATAACGCACATTTACCCTCTCTGCTATTTCTTTTATGGTGCTTCTTGTACCTTTGAATGTCATTGCTGAACTTCGTGAAATAACGAGCAGGTCAGGGATATGGGAAAGGTCAGATATAACCTCATCAGTAAGCCCTTCGCTGAAGTATTCCTGGTCGGGATCGGGACTTAAATTGTCAAATGGCAGTACAATAATTGATTTTTCCTGGACATAGGGCTTTTTAATAAAAGTTATCCCTTCAGACTGTCCATAGTCTGTAATTTTTTTCTTCAGTCCCGTGATAATATCCTTAACTGCATTGGCAACCCTGTTTATCTGGTTCCGGTATTTTGTGCCGGTCAAATTTTTCTTTTCTGAGTCATTTTTTGTCAGAGGTCTGTTCACCTCAGGTTCCTTATATATAAATTCTACCCCTCGTAGTACACTACCCAGTACCGATTCACACAATTTAATATCAGCATTGTCGAGATCATGGATCCTGACAGG
>CAZOZU010000151.1:0-5592 GCA_964584355.1 uncultured Rikenellaceae bacterium | reverse complement strand
CATCATTCTATGATGAAAACTATTTCATGAGGCTGGCCGGAATTGATGATTACCATCCTCTCTTCAGGCTTAAAAAGTTCGCAGAATGGTATTATTCAACAACATTTCCTGTCGATGAATTTGCTACCTGGCTTAACAAACCTGCGGAGGCTGTTACCGGTTTATGCATTGACATGGCTAACAGGGGATTTGTTTTCTATGACCGAAAGTATAATGAAATAACTCTCAAGGACAAGGTTGACGATTTTCTTGACTCCTATGCAAAAAGAAAAGACTATGATGTTCTTAGTATCGTCAGTGAAACATCAGCACCAACAGATAATGCCATACTTGATCTCAAGAATTTCAGACTTACCGTCAATGGCGTATCAGGTGTTTATCTTAGTGATTCACAGCGTGTTGCGATTTACCCCTATAAAAGACAGCTGGTAATAGGAGAAAACAGGAGTATTGCTTTCGATGGAGTTGTACAGGCAGGCCTTTTTACAATTTTTGGACACAATTTTTCATTCAACTATGATACCTTTAAAATAAGACTGGAAAAGATCGATTCCATAAGAATTGCAGTCGAGACAGAAGAGAGGGATGATTATGGCTACCCGATAATCGAAGAGGTGGATAATATCATACAGTTGGGAACAGCAGAACTTTATATTGATGACCCTAATAATAAATCGGGCTTGAAAAGCCTTGAACAGTATCCTATTATTAATGCAGTAACATTTTCATACATCTTCTTTGATAAAATACCAGGCCTCGAAGGAGTCTATCCACAAGGAGACTTTTATTTTAAAGTCGATCCTTTTACCTATGAAAACATCGATCATTACACTCACGAAGATATGAATCTTGCCGGCGAATTCGTTGCAGGCAATATCCTGGAACCAAGTCAGCAATACCTTACCATTCAGGAAAATAACTCACTGGGATTCAATATGATAGTACCCAAAGAGGGGATTGAGGTATATGGTAAAAGGGGAATATTATACGAGAATCTATCTATGAGTAATAATGGATTGACCGGCAGTGGTACACTAAAACACCTAACCTCAACAACCATATCAGAAGAGTTCAAATTCTTTCCTGATTCGATGGTTACAGAAGCTATTGCATTTAATGTTGTGGGAGATGGCGCAGGACTATTCCCTGATATAAACAGTGAAGATGTATCAATAAAATGGATGACCAGGGAAGATGAATGGCTCGCTTCAAATGCAAAGGGTAAGAACTTTGAAATGTTTGAAAACGGCACTACACTTGATGGTAACCTGACACTTACACCTTCAAGCCTCAGCGGATCAGGAATTGTCAATACTGTTGATTCAAGAATAACTTCCAATCTCTTCAGTTTTAATACCAACCAGATAAAAGCTGACACATCAGTTTATAACCTTAAATCAACCTCCACTGAAGGATATGCCTTCATTGCCGAAAATGTGAGCACAGATGTCAATTTTGGACTCCAGATGACTCAGTTTCATCTGAACACCGATACATCATTAGTTAAATTTCCGGAGATAGAGTATATATGTACCATGACAGATTTTACCTATGATATGCAAGCCCGGGTACTCGATATGGAACAAAAAGGTAAAACAGGCTCTGAGTTACTCCCTCCGGATAAGCTTATCGCACTTGATTTCGGCAATCTCGATGAACCGACTTTCTATTCAACAAATGTTATAAATGATACAATCTCATTCTCATCATGGAAAGGGACCTATCATCTTAACGAAGAATATATTGAAGCAGAAGATATAAACTATATCCATATTGCAGATGCCCTTATTCAACCTGAAAACGGCAAGATAACCATTAACAGACGGGCAAAAATAAAACAATTGCAAAATGCTATTATAGCAGTAAATAATAACCACATACTCCATAGTGCAAAAATCGATATAGAATCGACTTTAAGGTATTATGGCAGTGCAGTATACAATTATATTGATGAAAATAAGGATGTGCAGGAGATAAGTTTCCCTGAAGTCACTGTCGATACTATGACAACTAGCGCAAAGGGTTATATAGCTGCTGATCAGAACTTTATGCTTAATCCTTATTTCACATTCACAGGTGATGTTAATCTTTATGCCAGGAATAAACTGCTCTCTTTTACTGGGGCGTCCGGAATAATTCATGATTGTGATGAAATAAAAAGCTATCCGATCAAATTTAAAGCATACATTGATCCTGAGAACGTAATGATCCCGATAAGTGATAAACCTCGTGACATAAATGATAATATGATCTTCTCCGGTTCATTTATAAATATCGATTCAGTTCATATTTATCCTGCTTTCCTCTCAGCACAGAAATCCTGGACCGATGCAAACATGGTTCATTCAAGCGGATTTCTCTATTATGAAAAAGCCAAAAGCAGATACCTCATAGCATCACGTGAAAAACTGGCTGACCAGAGCATTCATGGTAACATGATAGCCTATGACAGGAATTTCTGTATACTGTCGGGTGAGGGGAAACTTAATTTTGGAACAGATTACGATCTAATCAATATGTCAAGTGCCGGAAAAGTGATACATAACCTCGATTCCGGAGATGTAAATATTGAAGCTATCATGGCATTTGACTTTCATTTCTCACAGGAAGCACTTACCTTGATGAGCGATGAAATACGAATGATGCCAACACTGAAAGCTGTAAACCTTAACAGCGAAATATATAATAAGGGGATGAATGATCTCATTGGGGAAGAAGCTGCCTCTCGTATTAAAG
The DNA here is from genome assembly GCA_964584355.1 of uncultured Rikenellaceae bacterium. Lineage (GTDB taxonomy): Bacteria > Bacteroidota > Bacteroidia > Bacteroidales > VadinHA17 > LD21. Next base: position 2,856 of record CAZOZU010000151.1, on the reverse strand, counting down.
AGGACCTTAATCTTTTCGGAACAACCAGAAATCTACCAGGAGAATTCAACTTTGAACTGCTGCTTAACGATGTGAAACTTTATTGGAATGAGTTGTCATCCTCATTCAGATCAAAAGGGAAAATAGGTATCGGATTCATAGGGACGCAGCCTGTTAATGTATATGTTGATGGATTTGTTGAGATCCAGCGAAGAAGATCTGGAGATATGTTCGATATATATCTAAAAGCTGATGAATCTACATGGTACTATTTCTCCTATATAAGAGGAAACATGATGACACAGGCAGGAAATATTAACTATAACACACTGATAGCCAACATAAAACAGAGAGAAAGAAAACATCCAGACTCGTCAGTAAGGGAACCTTACACGTATATGATAGCAGTGGAGGACAGGCTGTCCAGATTCCTCAGGAGAATGACAGGCGCTGATGAAGAAATGAATCCCTGAAACATCTAGCAGGTTATTTGTTATGTTTATATAAAAGTAATGAGATGCATGTATTTTATGCCCCTGATGTTTCCGGCGATATTCATATTCTTAATGAAAAGGAATCAAAGCATATAATAAGGGTTCTCCGCATGAAAAAAGGAGCATCCGTCAGATTAATTGACGGAAAAGGAAACCTGTATGAAGGTATAATAGCTGATCCCGATCAAAGGAAATGTTCTATACAGATTCTCTCTGTCATAAAAGATTTTGAGAAAAGGAATTACAGGCTTCACATAGCTATATCACCACTGAAAAATCCTGAAAGGTTCGAATGGTTTATTGAAAAAAGTGTTGAAATAGGTATTGATGAGATTACTCCTTTGATCTGCCGGAATACAGAAAAACCAGGGATAAAACCTGAACGTATCCGTAATATTGTCATTTCGGCCATGAAACAATCACTGAAAACTCAGGATACAATATTGAATCCACCCTGTATTTTCAGTGATTTTCTGAATCGAAATACCAATGGAATAATAATGTTGGCTCACTGTAACAGTAAAATTGAACGCAAATCTATTTCGGAGATATACATAAAAGGGGAACCAGCAGTTATTTTGATCGGTCCTGAAGGAGATTTCTCAGAAGAGGAGACAGATATGGCTTTAATAAAAGGTATTATCCCTGTACACCTGGGAAACAGCAGGCTCAGGACAGAAACAGCAGGCGTAGCTGCCTGTCATTCCATTTACTTTATCAACCAGCACACACCCTAACCGGTAAAGAAATCGAGTACATTCCCCAGTTTCTTTGAAGGAATATCATACAATTCGGTGTACTTGCAGTTATTGCATGTTACGGTTGTGAATCTTCTATTCTGAATATCGAAAATCTTTGTAATAAAGCTCCCGACAGCCCTTATCTCACCGGTAGTACAAACTTTATTACCACATTTCGGACAACTGTATTTAATTGGTTTATTCATTTAGCACTATTTCTTGTATTTTTTGTATTTTCTGTTCTACTTTTCCATCTGCCCGATTTACGGAGAGCCTGGTCAAGGAGATACTCAATTTGCCCGTTGATGCTTCTGAATTCATCAGCAGCCCACTTCTCCAAAGCTTTAAGTTTCTCCTCGTCGACCCTCAGAACAAATGGTTTCTTTTTATTCATAACATATATTACGAATGTAATGTACCTGTATTAACAACAGGGGTAGCATCTTTATCACCACAAAGGACAACCATAAGATTGCTTACCATAGCAGCTTTCTTTTCTTCATCAAGTTCAACAATATTCTTGTCCGACAGCTGTTCAAGAGCCATCTGAACCATTGAAACTGCACCCTCAACAATTTTGAACCTTGCGGAAACTACTGCAGTAGCTTGTTGTCTTCTCAACATAGCGTTGGCTATTTCCTCAGAATATGCTATATAGTTTATCCTTGCTTCAATAACCTCTATGCCGGCTATCTTAAGCCTGTCGCGAATCTCATTCTCAAGTTCATTATTTATCTCTTCACCACCGCTTCTAAGGGCTATTTCAGCCTCATGATCCTCAAAATTATCATACGGATAAAGTCCTGCAAGTTTTCTCAGTGCAGCATCGCTCTGTACAAGTACAAAATGCTGATAATCATCAACATCGAATACAGCTTTATATGTATCCAAAACTCTCCAGACCAATACAAAACCAATTTTAATTGGATTCCCAACCTTGTCGTTCACCTTTATTGGTTCACTATCAAAGTTGCGGGCCCTTAGCGATACTTTTGTTTTAACATAAAAGGGATTTACCCAGAAGAATCCATTCTCTCTGATAGTACCATTATAGGCACCAAAAAGAACCATAACACACGATCCGTTCGGATTTACCACAGTAAAACCTATGGTGGTTAAAATGAAAAGAATCGTCAGTACAGAACCAAGCCAGATTATACCATATGCAAATCCGGCAATTGCCCCGACAATGAACAAAAGTATCATAAGCAGAGCTACATAACCCGATACGGGTTTTACAGAATATTCCTGTTTCATTTTTAATTAGTATTAATATGATATCACAAAGATATCATTTTAAATCTTATAAAACAAAAAAAACACAGAAAATTTTCTGTGTTTTAATCTTTTTTAATGTATTTCCCTGATTTTCTTAATTAATCGATCTACAACCTGTTCATCAGTAACCGGTTTAACAAGCTGTAAAAACCTTTTCACATCACTAAACTCTGAACAGAGACCCCAGGCATCTTCAAAGAGGTCAATTTCGTCGGTATTAATATCGTGATATGAAAGAAAAGGAGTAGAAGTTAAATCCATAGGCAACATCGTTTTAACAGAAAACGCAGCTGCTTATTTAATTATTGTATATAAAGGTAGATATATTAAAAAAAGGCGTAAAGGCACAATGGCTCAACGGTGCA
>CAZOZU010000150.1:0-5600 GCA_964584355.1 uncultured Rikenellaceae bacterium | reverse complement strand
ATGCTTTTTAACCATGCTCTTAAGATATCTTATTCATACAATAAGGAAGGATGGAACAAAGGCAGAGGACTGCAGAAGCTGAAAAAACCACTTCTCAATTTATATGACAAACTGATTTTCAGTAAAATAAGAGAGGCTTACGGCGGAGAACTGGACTATTTCATAGGTGGTGGTGCTCTGCTCGATATTGAGCTCCAGCGTTTCTTTTATGCTCTCGGTATACCAATGTACCAGGGATACGGACTCAGTGAAGCCTCTCCGGTTATCTCATCCAACTCAACGGCAAGACACAGACTGGGATCTTCCGGTGTTCTGGTAAATAATATGGATCTTAAGATATGTGATGACGACGGGAAAGAACTTCCGCTTGGAGAAAAAGGAGAAATACTGATAAAAGGCGGAAATGTGATGCACGGATACTGGAAAAATGAGACTGCAACAAAAGAAACAATTAAGGACGAATGGCTGCATACAGGAGATATGGGCTACATGACCGAAGAGGGTTATCTGTATGTCATGGGCCGCTTCAAAAGCCTTCTTATTGCAGATGATGGGGAAAAATTCAGCCCTGAAGGCATTGAAGAGACTATGACCGAACAGTCAAAGTATATCGAACAATGTATGCTCTATAATAATCAGCAACCTTATACTGTCGGGCTAATAGTTCCAAACCAGCAGGCATTGAAACTGTACCTCGAGGAAAAGAATCTTATCGCAGCCTCAGAAGAAGGGAAGCGAACTGTACTTACACTGCTGGAAAATGAGATCAATGAATACAGAACAAATGGTAAATACGGAAATATGTTTCCGCAGAGATGGCTACCGGTGGCAATCGGAATAATTGAAGAAGGCTTTACCGAAGAAAACGGTCTTATGAACTCAACAATGAAAATAGTAAGAGGGAAAATCATGGATAAATACCAGGATCTCATTGGATTCCTGTATACCTCTGAAGCCAAGGCAGTTACAAATGAAAGAAATATAGAGGAAGTAGAAAAAATGAAACTGGGATAGTGTGGCCAATACCCCGAACAGGACTCCTGTAATTTTAAATTGAAAGTCCCCATAAGGGGATTCAGGAGTTATACCAACCTGCTTTTAAAAGGAAGAAATGTCATGAAATCGGCATGATGCACGATATATGCCTCTGTAGATCTTTTTACAAGATCGCCTTCATGAGCATGCGCTGCTATTATATGACATACCTCGGGAGGTATACCGCACTCTTCAGCGATTGATACTCCCGAAAAAGGATGTCGCAGGTATTTTCCATATTTTCCCTGGACTGCTTTACCTTCATCATCAAGCTCATACTCGAGTAGTTTTCCAACATCGGCCAGTATGGCTCCGGAAATCAAAACATCCATATTGACAGGTAATTCACTGCCAAAAAACTGATTTATCTTTTCACCACTCTCTTTTGCCACATGGACAACACACCGCTTATGAGCCATAAAAGTCACCTTCATATCCGGACCGCAGAGCAATGTAAAAGGTATTCTCTCCAGATCTTCGGCTGTAAGTACACTCCTCTCGAGAGCAAGCTCCCATGTTTTTGCAGTAAGATCCCTTAGTGACTGATCAGCAATCCAGTCAAGTTCCGGCCATAACTTCTCTATCATATCATTCATCTTAGTCTTTTTTATTTTAATGCTGCAATAATAGCATCAGTCATTTTTTCTGTTGAGGCGGCACCGTGTTTAATTACATCCGGACTCCCGTGCATCTTCATCATGTCGTAGGTTCTTACTTTTCCTTCTTCAATCACTGTAGCAACAGCATTGCGAATTGATTGGCATATCTTACTCTCATCCAGAAAATCGAGCATCATACATGCAGATTCGATCATTGCTACCGGATTTACTATTGATACTTCGTATTCTGCATATTTTGGTGCTGAGCCATGAGTGGGTTCAAATACTGCAATACCATCTGATGAAAACTGGGCACTGCATGCAAATCCAAGTCCTCCTATAAGACCGGCAAATGCGTCAGATACAATATCCCCGAACATATTACCTGCCACTATAACATCATAATCCTCGGGATTTTTTGTCAGCCACATCATCTGTGCATCAATATTTGTGTTATTAAGTCTGATACCCGGAAACGAGTTTTGTTGTATCTCCCTGGCAAGTTTCCACATCAATCCTGAGGTCTCTCTAATTACATTTGGCTTCTCACATACTGTAACTGACTTATAACCATACTTGTCGGCATATTCAAAAGCTGCTGTAAGGATCCTGGTTGTGGCTTTTTTTGTAAAGATCCTGGTTGATATTGAAATTTCTTCTATAGGCACCTTTTCAAAGTTTTTTTTGAATTTCGGGTGTGTCATAAAAGCCTTATAAACCTCTTCTGGCGGATTGGTCCATTCCACACCGGAATAGAGACCTTCGGTATTCTGACGGAATATTACAACATCAACAAAGGGCTCTTCAATTGTGTTTCCTCCTCCTCTCCGGATGAAATTAAGAGGATTACCTTTATATGATTTACATGGACGAACACAGATGTCGAGATTGAAATGTTGTCTTAATCCAACTATCGGACTTGAGTAGGTAAAGCCTTTCCCCTGCAATGAGGGATCAAGTTCAGCCTTTGCTTCATCTTTTGGCTTTGATGTTATTGCTCCAAATAGAGCTATTTTATGTTTCCCAATAAGATCGATTGTTCTTTGCGGAAAGGGATTCCCCTCTTTACACCAGAATTCCCAGCCAATATCTCCATAAACATATTCTGCATCAAATCCTGCAGCCTCAAGCACCCTGACAGCCTGCTTGATAACGATCGCCCCTATTCCATCTCCGGGCAGGACTACTATAGTTCTTTTTGCCATATTCCAATTATTAAAATAAGAATTAACTGATAGTAAAAATAACCAAAATTTACCTTGGTAAAAAACAGATGTTAAAATAATAAGGAAGCTATGAGGTTATAAAATTTTGAGTACATTTGTGCACTGTTTCTGATATCTAATTCAACAGAATGAGCTTTAATAATAGATTAAAACCTATACCTGTCTGGCAATATTTTGAAGAGATATGTAAAATACCCCGACTATCAAAAAATGAAGAAAAAATAAGAGAATATCTTCTCGATTTTGCAAGTCAAAACAATCTTGAGTCAAAAGAGGATGATATTGGCAATATACTGATAACCAGGCCAGCTACACCTGGCATGGAAAACAGGAAGACAGTAGTCCTTCAGAGTCACATGGATATGGTTGGGGAGAAAAATAATGATCATCCTCACAACTGGATGACAGATCCTATCATCCCTGTGGTACAGGATAAATGGGTGACAGCTAATGGAACAACACTTGGAGCAGATGATGGAATAGGTATTGCTTCACAGATGGCTATCCTTACTGATAAAAAACTTAAAGCAGGCCAGATAGAATGTCTTTTTACAGTCGATGAAGAATCGGGAATGACAGGTGCCATAAACCTGAAGCCAGGTTTTTTCACTGGAAAAATACTTATAAATCTGGACTCTGAAGACGAGGGTATACTATTCATAGGGTGTGCAGGTGGTATGGATACCGTTGGTACAATGAAATATAAAGCTGAACCTGTTAAAAAAGGAAGTTCTGCCATTGAGATATCGGTTTCAGGTCTTCATGGGGGCCATTCTGGTGATGAAATCCATAAAGGATATGGTAATTCTGTGAAAATAATGAACAGGATACTCTGGAACCTTTCAAATGAGTTTAATGTTTCCATAAGTAGTTTTGACGGAGGTAATCTGCGTAATGCAATTCCACGAGAGGCATTTGCCACTATCGTTGTTGAAAAGACATTTACAGAAAATATCCTGAAATGGATATCAGACTTTAATAAAGTAATAACCGATGAGATGGGCAATATCGAGAAAGAGCTCATAATATCTGCGAAGGAGGCTGATCTTCCATCATTTATAATGGATAAGGAGAATCAGACCCTTCTACTGGATGCACTTACCTGCTGCCCCCATGGTGCCATTGCATGGTCTAAAGAAATGGACGATCTTGTTGAGACATCCACAAATCTTGCATCTGTAAAATTTGGTGCAGGTAATGCAATAGCAATTGTCACAACTCAACGCAGCTCTATCGAATCTTCCAAACATGATGTTGCCGCTATGGTTAAATCATGCCTGAAGCTGGCCGGAGCAAAAGTAGTACACTCTGACGGATATCCCGGATGGAAACCTAATATGGCCTCCGGGATACTGAAAATAACACGTCAATCATACAAAAAGCTTTTCAATGGTGAACCACTTATCAGGGCAATACATGCAGGATTGGAGTGTGGATTGATATATGAGAAAATCAAAGGTATTGACATGATCTCTTTTGGGCCCACAATCAAAGGAGCCCATACTCCTGAAGAGAAAATTGAAATAAAAACAGTACAGATGTTCTGGGACCTTCTTGTTGATGTTATTACCAGAATACCTGTTATTGCTTAATCACAACTGAAAAACTGGGTTTTTTCCGCTCCACAAACGGGACAGACATAATTATCAGGAAGGTCATTGAATTCGGTGCCTGATGCAATACCACCGGCTGTATCTCCTTTTTCGGGATCATAAATATATCCACATATATCACATTTATAACATTCCATACCTGTTGATTTTTGTTAAACTATTTTTTGATTTTTCTTATTACATCCAATACGGTACCATCAACCCACTTTACTGCTGCAACTATTCTCTCATCAAACTTTGCTTTCTCAGGTATCCCGCATATTCTTTCAGCCTCATCCTTTAATTCCTGAATTGTTTTCAATGGCAAACCGCTACCCTTTAGACTTTTTATCAGATCTGTACGCAGTGGATTTATGGCTATTCCCCTTTCTGTAATTATGACATCAATAAGTTCACCAGGACCGCAAAGCGTGGTTACTTTATCAACAATTACCGGTATCCTGTCGCGGAAAAGGGGAATTGGCAGGATAACATTCCGGGCATGAAGACAATTTTGCCATCCACCAATACCGTGAAGAAGATAACCATCTGAATGTGTTACAACATTGCCATTAAAATTGATATCCACTTCTGTTGCTCCAAGTATCATGATATCCATCATACTTGTAAGGTTTCCTTTAGAATGGTAATTATAAGCATTAAATACAGAGTATTGGACATGGTTGGGATTGGTTTCCACTGATCTAACTGCGTCGAGGTCAAATGCCTGTGCGTCAAGTATATAACCCATCTGTCCCTCCTCCAGCATTTTTACCATATACTTTGTGCTCCCTCCAAATCCAAACGTCGATTTCCAGCCTTTCTGCTTCATTATCTCGTGCAGAAATACTGCAATAGCCAGGGAGGTACCTCCGGCCCCTGCCTGCATTCTTACTCCATCTTTCAGTATACTTGATTTTTCAAGGAATGAGGCAGTTAATTCAGCAATAAGAAGTCGGTCAGGACTTTTGGTTATCTGTGTAGTACCAGAAACGATTTTTTCCGGTACCCCGATCTTATCGACTACTACTACGTAATCTACATAGTTACCCTCAAGTTCCATAGGAAAACAGGGCAGGTCGACAAGATTATCAGTAACCACGATTACTTTTGATGCATATAAGGTATCAGCTTTTGCATAACCTAGT
>CAZOZU010000149.1:0-5675 GCA_964584355.1 uncultured Rikenellaceae bacterium | reverse complement strand
TATCAGGATTGGATGTAGTAGATAAAATCGCATCTGTAGAAACTGATCAAACGGATAGGCCTTTAAATGACATTAAGATCCTTAAAATAAAAATTGTAAATAAATAATTCCATTCCTATTATAAAATATTTTCATGCTGGAAAAAATTAATCATCTTCTTACTGAAATCTCCTTATTTTCTGTAAAAACAAGTGAAGAGCTTGAATTATTCCGTATTAAGTATCTTAGTAAAAAGGGTATAATTTCACAACTTTTTGAGGAATTCAGGAATGTTCCTGCAACCAGTAAAAAGGAGATAGGGCAGAAGCTTAATGAATTAAAACAGAAGGCTAATGACAGACTTAATACACTTCAGTGCGAATTACAATCATCTGATATTTTTTCTGGCACTGGTGATCTTACAAGACCTTCCTATCCCTGGCAGAAAGGAACACGTCATCCTATATCCATAATCAGAAATGAGATAATAGATATTTTTGAACGCATTGGTTTTACCGTTTCCGAAGGTCCTGAGATTGAGGATGATGATCATGTTTTTACAAGACTTAATTTTGCACCAGAGCATCCGGCAAGAGATATGCAGGATACATTTTATATTTCAAGATTATCATCTGAAGATTCTGATCCTCGTGATATTGTTTTACGTACACATACATCTTCTGTACAGGTACGTGTGATGGAAAATCAGAAACCGCCTATCAGAACAATATCTCCCGGCCGTGTATTTCGTAATGAAGCTATTTCTGCAAGAGCACACTGTATTTTTCACCAGGTTGAGGGTTTGTATATTGATGAGAATGTATCTTTCGCTGATTTGAAGCAGACTCTTCTTTTTTTCTCACGTGAGATGTTTGGTAAAGAGACTGAAATACGTCTCAGGCCATCATATTTTCCATTTACAGAACCATCGGGTGAAATGGATATCAGTTGCAGCATATGCGGTGGTAGTGGCTGTAATGTATGTAAATATACGGGGTGGCTTGAGGTATTGGGTTGCGGGATGGTCCATCCGGCAGTTCTTGAAGCATGCAATATAGACAGCAGCTTATATACCGGCTTTGCCTTTGGAATGGGAATTGAAAGACCTGCCATGTTAAAATACCAGGTAAATGATCTCCGGCTCTATTTTGAAAACGATGTCAGGTTTCTTGAACAGTTCAGAACTGCTTTTTAAATATTTGAACATTTATATTCCATTAATTGTTAATTGTTTATAAAATCAAAGTATAGAAATGAAACAAGAGGAGGTTCCGGTTCCGTTTTGTCATAATTGTTCAATAAATACCGGTTCATTATTCAGGCATCTTACCCTCGATGAAGTTAATCTTATAAACTATGAGAAGGATTTTCGTCAACACAAGAGGGGAGAAATACTTTATAATGAAGGGAGCAGAATAAGTGGTTTTTATTGTATACACAGCGGAATAATTAAGGTATTTAAAACCGGGTTTGATGGAAAGGAACAGATAATACGTTTCGCAAAACCAGGTGATATAATAGCATACCGGAGTGTATTAAGCAATGAGCCGGCGTGTACTTCCGCCAAGGTTATTGAAGATTGCCAGGTTTGTTACATTCCTTCCGATATTCTTATTTCACTTGTAAAGACCAATTCTACTTTTGCTCTTGAGCTTCTGAAGCTTGCCTGTCGTGAGCTGGGTGAGGCTAATTCCTTTATCACAGACATAGCTCAAAAAACTGTCCGGGAGAGACTTGCAGAGATTCTTCTTCTTCTTGTTGATGATTTTGGCCTGGACGATCAGAATTTCCTGAAAATATCACTTACACGTGAAGAACTGGCAAATATTGTTGGTACAGCCACTGAATCTGTGATCAGACTTCTTTCTGAATTTAAATCTGATAAACTTGTTGAGCTGAATGGTAGAAAGATAAGGATATTGGATAAGAAAAGTCTTTTTAAGATCAGCAATGTATTCAATTGATATCTCTTATTTCTTTTAAAAGAGAGATCCTGTTTTATTGTTTTGTATCTTCCCGAGATGCCGGTATGCGTGTTCCGTGGCTTCTCTTCCCCGTGGTGTTCTTTTCAGGAAACCCTCTTTAATAAGATAAGGTTCATAAACCTCTTCAATAGTTCCGCTTTCTTCACCCACGGCGGTGGCAATAGTATTCATTCCCACAGGTCCACCGTTAAATTTGTCTATTACTGCTGAAAGGATCCTGTTATCCATTTCATCAAGTCCGTATTTGTCGATTTTTAGTGCATCAAGTCCAAATTTTGTTATTTCAAGATCAATGGCACCTGATCCTTTGACCTGTGCAAAATCTCTTATCCTTCTAAGAAGTGCATTTGCAATTCTGGGTGTTCCCCTGCTTCTTTTTGCTATTTCAACAGCTGCTGTATTCTCTATTTTAATATTTAGTATACCCGCCGATCTTTTTACAATGCCGGTCAGAACATCATGATCATAATATTCAAGGTGAAATTTTATCCCAAATCTTGCCCTGAGCGGACTGGTTAAAAGGCCTGATCGTGTTGTTGCACCAACAAGCGTAAATTTATTCAGAGATAATTGTACTGATCTTGCACTTGGACCTTTATCTATCATTATATCTATCCGGAAATCTTCCATTGCTGAGTATAGATATTCCTCAACGACCGGACTCAGGCGGTGTATCTCATCAATAAACAACACATCTCTTTCTTCAAGATTTGTCAGCAGCCCGGCCAGATCACCGGGCTTATCAAGTACCGGTCCTGATGTAACACGTAAATTTACCTTCATTTCATTGGAAATAATGTTGGCAAGCGTTGTTTTTCCAAGACCCGGCGGGCCATGCAGTAGAACATGATCGAGTGATTCTCCTCTTTGTGTTGCTGCTGTTACAAACACAATAAGATTATCGACTATCTGTTGTTGTCCTTTAAAGTCATCAAAATATAATGGTCGGAGTTTTTTCTCAAATTCTTTGTCGGTGACAGAGATATTTTCCTTTCTGATATCAAAATTTTCATCCATATATAAAATCAACTATTTTATCAGTTTAACATCACTTTCAGGAAGATTAATTTTAACACCATTAATACTTCTTTCAACATCATCTTTGTATGTAATTGTTAAAACAGTATTTCCCTCTTCATCATATTTTTTCCATGTTCTCTGACGTATGCCCATCTGGTAATATTGTTCTTCTTTCAATTTTCCCGATTCATAATAGTACAGATGTTTCTTATGTGGGTTCCCCTGTACATAACTACCCCTGAATTTTATGGTTCCGTTTGGATAGTATGATAACCATTGTCCATCTTTCAGGCCTATGATGTATTTTCCTTCCTCTGTATAATCACCAGATGTGAATTTCCATTGTCCGTTTTTTTCTCCATCAGTATATTGTCCCGTAACTATAATACTTCCATCTTTCGCATACTCTGTATAATAACCATCACGAAAACCCCTGAAATACTCTTCTTCCCGGAGGATGGTTCCGTCAGTATAATACCATTGCCACAAACCATCAGGTCGTCCATTATTAAACGATCCTGTTTGTTCTACTTTCGAGGAATTATTGTAGAACCGCCATAAACCAGTACGTCTGTTATTATTATAATTACCTTCGGCTTTAATCTTACCATCCGGATAATAATCTTTCCATCTACCATTTTGATTTCCGGATTCATCAACTATACCTTCTGATAATAGTAATCCGTTGTCATTATAAATAAACGAATTGCTTACTCTTCCATCTTCTCCGTATTCTCTGTGTACTCCAACAGGAACATTATTTCTATAAGGTCCGCTGTATATAAGTTTTCCATCATTATCATATCTGTTAACTATCTCTATATCAGGTTCATCTTCAACCCTTGATTTAACAATAGCACCATTATCATAAAGCATTGTAAGAACAAGTCGTCCTTTTATATCATATTCTTTATAATAACCATGAAGCTGATCATCCCTGTAGGTCATTTCTTTTTTTATTGTTCCCCCCGGATAAAATTCTTTCCATTCTTCCTGTTTCAGTCCTTTATTATCTTTTCTGTTTATCCTCTCTCTGCTTATAAGAAAATCATTATGGTATTCATAAAGAGTTATTATGTTACCATTTATGTCATATTCTTTTGATAATCCTTCTTTTTTACCTGAGTTATAGGTATATGTTTGTTTAATTTTCCCGTCAGGAAAATAAACATATGCTGTTCCTTCTTTTTTATCTCCGGCATAAAGTTCTCTTGACCATATATAAAGACCTCTTGAAATATCTTTTTTGTATGTGTAATAATAACCGTTCTTTTTACCAAAATGATAATTTATTTTATTTGTAGTGTCTCCAGCCTGATCAAAAAACAACCATATACTGTCGAGCATAAAATTTGTATATCTTCCTTCTGATTTTTTTACACCTGTTACATAATAGTTTTTCCATAATCCGTCAGGTTTTCCATTTCTGTATAATCCTTCACTTGAAATACTTCCATTTGGATATTTGAATACCTGGTAACCATCTTCACCTGTGTTATTTGTCTGTGCGGTTACTGTTACTCCAATAATAACAATAAGAAATATGAAATTTATTCTTTTTACCATTTAAAGACCGAGTTTATTTGATATCTCTATCATTCGTTTAATCGGTTTACTTGCAGCTTTTATTATATTTTTCTTTATAAAAATTTCATGTTTTTCGTTTTTCAGGCAATTATATATTTTTTCCAGTGTTATCAACTTCATAAAATTACACTCACTGCGGCTATATGCTGTATTTTTAGGTGGTGCAGGAATATACTCTTTTTCAGGATTAAATTTTTTCATCTGGTGTATTACCCCCGGTTCTGTAGCAATAATATAACAAATACCATTATCTTTTTTTGTGAAATTGATCAATCCTGATGTTGATCCTATATAATCTGCAATCATTCTTACTTCTGATTCACATTCCGGATGTACTATTATTTTAGCATTAGGCTTTTCTTCTTTCAGTTTTAATATTGCTTCAAGTGAAAATTGCACATGAACATGACACGATCCGTCCCATAATATTATATCCCTTTTTGTATTATTGATTACATGGTCACCAAGGTTTTTGTCCGGAGCAAAAATAATTTTCTCATCCTCCGGAAGAGAATTCACAATTTGTACTGCATTCGACGATGTACAGCTAATATCAGATAATGCTTTTATCTCAGCTGTTGTATTTACATAAGTTATAACTATTCTTCCCTTATTAACTTTTATAAATTTTTCAAAATCTTCTGCTTTACAAGAATCTGCAAGAGAGCAACCTGCATTTATATCAGGAAGAAGTACTTTTTTTTCCGGTGCAAGTATTTTTACTGTTTCTGCCATGAATTTAACACCTGCAAAAAGAATTATATCTGCATCATTCTGTTCTGCTTTCTGCGATAATGCAAGGCTATCTCCTGTAAAATCAGCAAGATCCTGAATATCATCCGTCTGATAATAATGAGCAAGAATTATGGCATTTTTTTCTTTCTGCATTCTCTTGATAGCTTCTATATATTCCTTATCATTCATTTTTCAGAAATGTAAAGTTAACATCATAAAATATAATATATTATTTATTTAATATCTATTTATGATGTTATTAGTCTGTTAGAAGTGTTTGTAAATAAATACGAATTCTATTGTAAATTTTATTTTTATCATTAAAAGAACAACTTATTAACTGATTAAAAAGTATGCCTAATTTGTAAA
>CAZOZU010000148.1:0-5691 GCA_964584355.1 uncultured Rikenellaceae bacterium | reverse complement strand
TGGGCTCCAACATGGTAATGATTATGCCCAATTTTCAAAGAAGAGGAGGTGTAAGTCTCGGTGCGTCAAGCTCTATGGCACTGAAATACAGTGATGTGAAAGCGATAAGAAATGAAGCTGTATCAATCTCGGCTGTTTCACCAACAGTAAATGCTAATGGACAGGTTATCTATGGTAATCAGAATACACAGACAAGTATATATGGGATCAGTGAGGAATATATCGATATAAGAAAACTGAAAATTGAAAGTGGAAGAATCTTCAGTGAGACAGAAACAAGAAGTATGGCAAAGGTATGTATCCTCGGACAGACAGTAGTTGAAAACCTCTTTGGAGAAGGTGCCGATCCTGTAGGGACAACTATTCGAATAAAAAACCTTCCATTCGAAATAATTGGAATCCTTGAAGATAAAGGTGAAAGCGGAATGGGACAGGACCAGGATGATATGATCCTGGCACCATATACAACTGTCCAGCGAAGACTTGCAGCTATCGACTATATAAACGGTATCTATTGTTCTGCAGTAAGTGAAGAGAGAAGTGAAGCCGCAATAGCTGAGGTCGAAGAAATACTGAGGAGAACACATAAGCTTAAAGAATCAGATGAAAATGATTTCAGGGTGATGTCGCAATCGGAACTTATTGAAACAGTATCGACGATTACCAACATAATGAAAATTCTCCTTGGAGCAATTGCAGGTATTTCACTGCTGGTGGGAGGGATAGGAATAATGAATATTATGCTGGTTTCGGTAACCGAACGTACACGTGAGATAGGTCTCAGGATGTCAATAGGGGGAAGGGGTAAGGACATCCTGCGACAGTTCCTCGTCGAATCGATGATGCTTAGCATCAGTGGCGGACTTCTCGGTATTATCTTCGGGTATCTTCTTGCCAACCTTGGGGGAACCCTAATGGGGTCTGCTGCTGTAATAACAACACAATCGGTTGTACTTGCATTTCTTGTTTGCTTTGCCATCGGTGTGTTTTTCGGCTGGTACCCTGCAAGGAAAGCAGCAAATCTGAATCCTATTGATGCACTCAGGTATGAGTAAAATACCGGCAGGAGCATATATTTTATTAACTTCGTAAAATACTAAAGGCAGACCAATGAAAAAAGATTCCAGAGAAGGCATTATTAAAATCATTCTTCATATACTGGCATGGTTTCTCCTGATTGGTTTGCCATTCTATTCCGCCAGGAGGTTTGAGCTTGGAAATGGCTTCCTGTTCATCTTTTATACTGTTACGCTTATTAGTGGTTTGATATTTTATATAAACTATCTTGTACTTGTTCCCAGACTATTTTTTCAGAAGAAAAAATATAAATACTACCTGTCAGCCCTGATTCTGGTAATAGTATTCTATTTTATTTCAGACAATTCCGTAAGGCTGATTATTAACTATGTATCTGAGGATGGAAGGACAGAACAATATAACAGGACTTCTGATGAAAAAAGAAAGCCTTTGCCTCCACGGGAAGGTATGGTGGGACCGAGGTTCCCTTTTCGTGAAGCTCATATATTTCCTTATTTATCATCTTCTCTCTTCCTCGTCTTTATTTCACTTGGGCTGAGAGTACTTGAACGTCAGTCGAAAATTGAAAAGATGCAGAAGGAAATGGAAAGGGAAAAACTCAATTCGGAACTGGCATATCTGAAAAACCAGGTAAGTCCTCATTTCTTCTTTAATACTCTGAACAATATTTATTCTCTTATAGGTATTAATGCGGAAGATTCACAGAAAGCCGTACTTAAGCTGTCGAAGCTGATGCGCTACCTTCTTTATGAATCTGAACATGGTAACACAAAGCTGAGCAGCGAAATCGAATTCATGAGTAATTATTTGGATCTCATGAAATTAAGAATGACTGAAAAAATCGACCTGCAGGTCTCATTCCCTGAAGATTATAAGGACATCAATATCCCCCCGCTGCTTTTTATTCCTTTCATTGAAAATGCTTTTAAGCATGGGATAAGTTACAGGGAGAAATCATTTATCAGGATAAGTATTGAAGTTACAGGCGATTCCATTAATTTTCAATGTATTAATAGTGTAATCGCGAAATCTGAAGAGACTACTGACAAGCATTCAGGTATTGGCCTTGAGAATGCGAAAAAAAGGCTCAATTTATTATTCCCGGCCAGGCATGCACTGAAAGTGAAAGAATCAGATTCGGAATTTGAGGTTGATCTGAAAATTAATATCTCCTGATGATAAGTGCAGTTGCAATAGATGATGAACCCCTTGCCCTGCAGCTCATAGAGGGTTATATAAAAAAAACAACAGGATTAAAACTGGCAGCAAAGTTTGACAATCCGCTCGATGCAGCTGATTTTCTTAGGAACAATAGTGCAGATATAATTTTTGTTGATATACAGATGCCTGATCTGACCGGTATTGAATTTACCAGGCTTCTTGAAAAAGGGCCCAAGGTTATTTTTACCACAGCATACGGGAAATATGCATTGGAAGGATATAAACTGGAGGTAGTTGATTATTTATTGAAACCCTTCAGTTATGAGGAGTTTCTGACTGCCGTCAACAAAGCAGTACGTCTTATAAACCTCGAAAAAAAGGCTCCTGAAAAAATCGACACAAATGATGAATTTCTGTTCCTGAAATCGGATTATAAGATCAGAAGGATCAACTTCAATGATATAATATATATCGAAGGGCTCAAGGACTATGTCAAGATATATACTCAGAATAATCCCAAACCGGTTCTGACCCTTTCAACTTTAAAATTGCTTGAAACAAAACTACCATCTGAAAGATTCATGCGTGTACATCGCTCTTTTATTGTAAATCTGAAGAAGATTGAAACGATAGAGAGAAGCAGGATTGTTTTCGGGAAAACCTATATACCTGTAAGCGAACAATATAAAGACAAATTCCAGGAGTTCCTCAATAAGAATTTCCTTTAGCCTGCGCATCACATTATCTCTTTTCCCTCTGTTTCGTAATATTTAATATCAATATTGGCGTCATAAAAGCGCCTTTTCATGATAAATATTGATTAATAATCAGGAATACCCCCTAATAAATAGGGTATATAATCAAAATAATATAAATAAATGTATAATACCCCCTATAAAAAGAGGATAAAAATAAAAATTAATATAAAATATTTGCCATATACCCTAAAATGATATATGTTTGGCAAAAAAATATAAATATGTTAATAAAAATGTAGGTTTATGAAATCATTTGGTAAAAGATTCCTTTTGTTTCTTGTGGTACTGGTTTTCTCATCGTCAGGAACATTTGCCTCTGACGGAACACAAATTGATACAGGTGCCACTGCCTGGATGATTACCTCCACAGCCCTGGTTTTACTTATGATACCAGGATTGGCAATGTTTTATGGTGGATTGGTAAGGTCTAAAAATGTACTGGGGACTATTATGCACAGCTTTGTTGCTATGGGTATAATAAGTGTTCTGTGGATGATTGCAGGTTATGCGATGAGCTTCGGGACTAATATTCTCGGCGGTCTTTTCGGTTGGAATAATGATTATTTCTTTTTACAGGGTATTGATAATGTTATACTTAAGGAAGGAATACCTGAATATGTTTTTACAATGTTTCAGGGTAAATTCGCAATTATCACACCGGCTCTAATAGCAGGTGCATTTGCAGAAAGGGTATCATTCAAAGCCTATTGTTTCTTTATTGCATTATGGAGTCTTGTGGTTTATAATCCTTTGTGTCATTGGGTATGGGCATCCGATGGTTTTCTTTTCAATCTGGGGGCCAGAGGTGCAATAGATTTTGCAGGAGGGACTGTTGTTCATATATCAGCCGGGGTAAGCGGGCTCGTTGCTGCCATATACCTTGGATCACGACGCGGTTACCCATATCAGGTAATACGCCCTAACAATTTGGTAATTACAATGCTGGGAGTGGGTTTACTATGGGTTGGCTGGTTCGGATTCAATGCAGGAAGTTCAGTATCAAGTGGTCTGAGTACAGCACAGGCATTAACAGCAACACAGGTTGCCGCAGCAACGGGTGCTCTTACATGGACAATAATTGAGAGTATACACCAGGGAAAAGCGACGGCACTTGGATTTGCTTCCGGAGTACTTGTAGGTCTTGTTGCAGTAACACCGGCAGCAGGTGTTGTCCAGCCCTATGGTGCTCTGATTTTGGGAATCATTGCCTCCTTACTTTGTTATATGGCAATCCAGTTGAAAAACAGACTTGGTTATGATGATAGTCTGGATGCTTTTGGTATCCATGGAATAGGAGGTATAGCAGGTGCAATTTTCCTGATATTCTTTATTCGGAAATCATGGATGGAGGAAGCGGCTGCATTGTCAGGCGGAACCTGGAGTATCTGGAACCAGCTTGGAGTTCAAGCCCTGGCTGTGTTGGTTGCAATTGCATATGCAGCGGTAATGACTTTTATTATTATCTATCTGCTCAACAGGGTCATTAAATTTAAATCATCAGAAAATGACGAGATGGCCGGTCTTGACAGATCATACCACGGTGAACGGGGATATGGTATGCTTAATCCGAGTTAAAAAAATGCAAAAAAAAGAATCATGAAACTAATTACAGCAATAATACGTGAAGTCCAGCTCGATAAGGTGCGTGAGGCACTTATTGCTGCTGAAATAACAAGGATTACAGTCAGTCGTGTCTCAGGCCATGGCCGCCAGAGAATCGAAGAAATGTACAGGGGGCAAAGAATAATACCTGATCTAATTCCAAAAATAAGAATTGAAATAGCAGTAAATGATTCATTTGTTGATACAACTGTTAATACGATACTGAAGTCGGCTAAAACCAACGGTGAAGAGGGAACCGTAGGAGATGGAAAGATATTTATAGTACCACTCGAAGATTGTATTAGAATACGAACTGGTGAGAGGGGCAGTGCTGCTATTTAAGCATTATATGTCATTGAGTTATTCGGCAGCTTCTTTTTCAGCTTCGGCAATCATTTTCTCATTTGCTGTTATCAGGAAATCAACCCTCCGGTTCCTGGCTTTTCCTTCATCAGTGGTATTATCATATTTGGGTGTAAGTTCACCATAGCCCTTGTTTGTAATTCTTGAATCAAGTATGCCTTTATCGCTAAGATAATCAGAGACTGTAACAGCTCTTTTCTCCGATAATGTCTGGTTAAAGGCTTCTATACCTGTATCATCCGTATGTCCCTGAATTTCAATATTTGTATCTGGGTAGTTATTCAGCACGGAAACAAGTTTATCGAGATTTTCCTTCGCTTCAGTTGACAGGTCCGATTTGTTGATTTCAAACATAACAGCACTACTTAATTCAATAGTGATTCCTTCACCCACTCTTTCTACAGTTGCATCAGGAAGGGCTTCTTTAAGTTCTACAGCCTGTTTGTCCATATGACGGCCGATTATTGTGCCGGCAGCACCGCCGACTGCTGCTCTGATAATAGTCTCAAGTGCAGGGTTACCTGCAGCCTGACTGATAGCAACACCAACAGCATCTCCTGTAGCTGTTCCGGGAACAGCACCTTTAGCTGTTTTGCTCCGGGATGCACAACCTTCTAATACCAGGTTTACGCTTACAATCAGAATTAACAAAATTTTCAGTTGTTTCATAACGATAGTATTAAGTTGTGAAATAATGGTTATTGCGGGATTGGATTTTACGAAAATTGTTGTTTTCCAGACATTTTTAGAGGATTAGTTTTTAAACCAT
>CAZOZU010000147.1:0-5703 GCA_964584355.1 uncultured Rikenellaceae bacterium | reverse complement strand
CAGGTTAAAATAGTTATATATCTGATATTCTATTATATAAAATATATTTTTTTTTATACTTGTACGTATAAGCAGATTTTCATAACTTCGCGATACAATCAACAATGAAATGGAAATTCTGTACCGGAAGCTTTATCAGGACATCAAAACCCAGATCAATGCAGGTGTTTATCATGAGGGCGACCTGTTACCTTCGGAGAGCGAACTTCAGCAGGTATATTCGGTTACCCGCAGTACAGTGAGACAGGCGCTTTCCGAACTTGTCAGGGAAGGATACATACTGAAAAGAAAGGGTAAAGGAAGTATTGTAATAAGACGAAAGAACCACACTCTCGGGGTACTTTCGGTTAAAGGTTTCTCGCAAATAGTAACCGAAAAAAAGCTTGCAGTGAATACGGTCATGATCAGGAAACCTTTTATAACCTGCTGGGAAGATCCTTTCTTTTACCGGTTAGATGAAATTGAACAGAGTGCAGGATGTATCTACCTTAAACGTATAAGGCTTGTCGACGATGAACCGGTAATGTTGGAGACAACTTATATTCCGAATCTGAATCTGCCCCGGTTCTGTAAAAGATCTTTTGTCAGGGGTTCTCTGTTCGAGACGCTGAATGTCAATTACCAAATCGATATCAGCAAGGTCGAACAGGATCTGCGGGCAGTTACCGCCGATAACGAATCGGCCCGCTGGCTCGGAATCACCCCCGGAAGTCCTCTCCTGCATATATATCTGAAGTTCCATACCAACAGGGATCATGTGAACATCTACAGTTCCCTGCTATGCAATACCAATAATTATTCTATAGGAAATCAGCTTTGATTTAGTCAACTGTAAATAAGAAATCCATGAAAACCAATTACTCAAGACGTGATTTTGTCAGGACCGCTGCCGCCGGTTCTGCGGCACTTGCAGGAGGTCCGGCATTCACAGGATGTTCCTCAGACAAAACAGGGAAAAACGACATTATTGAAAAATTCCCTGTATTTCATGGTCCGGGATACGATCCTTCCGACGGTGTGGCCGGATTGCTGTTCTCTATGATCGGATACGAAACCGCTTATCCCCTGCGGATAATTGTCAGACTGCCGAAAAAAGAACTACTTGGCGGTTCGGCTGTTTGCAGACTTACCCCGGTACTAAAGGGGAAACAGGTAAAATCCGGATTGGAATACTGGGGTGAGATATGGGGAAGTCACTGGTGGATAAGTGAATTCCCGGTTAACATGGAAAAAGGCGAATGGAATATCGAGGTATCAGATAACGGGAAATGTGTTATGTGCGATACCGGACTCAGAATCGGTGACGGTATATTATGGAATGAAACACTCGATCTTGCATCTGCCGACATACTGGAACGCCGTGTTCACTTCACCAAAGTAGGAGCCGGATGGCAGGATGCAGGTACACTGTGGGTTGAAAGCTGTTCCCACAGCGTAATGATAAATGCCCTTGTCGATGTACTGGAACATGACAACGGCAGAATAGATAATGATTTGAAAGAAAGAATATATAAGCAGCTTACAGTCGGTTGCGATTATCTGGTTATGTTACAGGAAAAAGCATCGGAACTGGGTTTTGCGAAAGGTGCAATGTCACATGACCTTCACGGTCATGAAAAGGATATTCTGCCGAACGACGCCATGAAAGCCGTCATCGCTCTTGCAGGAGCCTCAAGGATACTTCCGGAATCATTCAGGGAAAAGAAAGATATCTATCAAAAAACAGCCGAACTGACATACAGATGGCTCTGTAATGATGCAAAGCCTATGGGAGATTACGGACTAAGCCTGTTTCAGCGTGGTTTACCGGAAGGAACAAAGATACCTGCCGGTGAATGGCAGACACGCGATCTTGTAACTCTCTGCTGGGCAGCGCTGGAACTTTCAAAACTCGATGTAGAAGGCGCCAAAGAGGAAGCAATAGAGTATGCAAGACAGATAATGTCGCGACAGATACCGGAAGACAAAAATGAAAACGGCTTCCAGGGACACTTCCGTGAATACGATTCTTTGCCGCATAGCGAGAAATCCTGGATACACGGTATAGTACACTCGCAGTTCGGTGCCGATATCGGCGGCGTCTATCCGAATTATCTTATGCCTCTTATCCGTATGACCGAAATATGGAGTGATCATGAAGATATGGCTGCATGGAAAGAAACCCTGAAAAAATTCACATACGGATATCTTATCCCGGCATGCAAACAAAATCCTTTCCTGATAGTCCCACAGGGTATTTTCGATACCGAGGGGCCCGTATGGTTCTGCGGTACTTTCCACGGTACCAACACAATATACGGTTTTACGGCAGCGCTGGCTATGGAACTGTCTGTAATGTTCAACGAACCTGTACTGAAAGATATCGCCTATGCGAATCTTCAGTGGCTGGCAGGACTGAATGCAGGCATTACAAAGGAAAACCTGAAGGCCTGTGTTGTTTTCAGCGCCGATATCCCTGACGGAACAGCCCTTCCCGCAAGTATGATGTGCCATGTGGGAAAACGGTGGGCAGGAACATGGTTCCAGACCAGGGGCAGTATCTGTAACGGTTTCTCCACAGGAACACAGTTTGTATATGATACAGCACCTGTAAAGGCTAACGACGGTCCTTTTTCACTTACCGACGAAGACTGGATCCCGCATAGCGCAGCCTGGCTGACAGGACTGGTAAGACTTTAATCAATCAAATAACCAAATACAAATGAACAAAACAGAAGAACTGGCAAAGATGATCGATCACTCTATTCTTCATCCCGCATTTACTGATGAAGACCTTAAAAAACACTGTGATATAGCAAAGAAATACAATGTGGCTTCGGTATGTGTAAAGCCTTATGCCGTGAAACAGGCAGTGGAACTCCTCAGGGGATCGGACGTTCCGGTATGCTGTGTTATCGGATTCCCTCATGGTAACAGCTCCACAGCAGTGAAAATATTCGAAGCGCAGCAGGCTTGTAACGACGGAGCCGTAGAAATAGATATGGTGATAAATATCGGCAAAGCTCTGGGCGGTGACTGGAATTATGTGGAACAGGAGATCAAAGCAGTCACGGATACATGCCATAATAATAATGCTATAATAAAAGTAATTTTTGAAACTGATTATGTAACCCGTGATGAAGATAAGACAGAACTATGTAAGATATGTGCACGGGCTGGCGCCGACTTTGTCAAGACCTCGACAGGATACGGATTTGTAAAACAACCGGATGGTAATTATAATTACACAGGCGCCACAATACACGATATAGAGCTTTTCAGAAAACACCTGCCACCCGGGGTAAAGATAAAATGCGCTGGTGGAGTACGCACTCTCGATGATCTGCTGAAAATGAAAGAAGCAGGAGCCAGCCGTTCCGGTGCAACCGCAACACAGACGATGCTGGAAGAAGCCAGGATAAGATACGGGGAATGATGAATCAACTTAATAACCACACGATGGAAAATACGGTAACATTTCTTAAAGAACATAAGTTAAGAGCCTCCGATTTCGATATGGAGGATCTGATAAAGGTTTTTACAGTAGATATGGTCGGCGGACTTGAAGGAAAAGAAGGAGCGCTGCGCATGATACCTACTTACATAGAAGCGGAAAATGATTTCCTCAAAGACGTACCCGTACTGGCTATCGATGCAGGCGGAACAAATTTCAGGGCTGCACTTGTAAGTATCAACCGGGATGGGAAGATCATTATGGAAAGTATTATAAACGACAGGATGCCCGGAATAGATGAAGAGGTTTCCGCAGATGAATTCTTCAGTATCATTGCCGGTTATATCAAACCACTGGCAGACAAATCGGAAAGGATCGGCTTCTGTTTTTCATACCCCACTGACATTCTGCCGAACCGTGACGGAAGACTGATACGGTTTTGTAAAGAGATCAAAGCCCCCGGAGTAGTGGGACAACTGATAGGAACAAACCTTCTTAAAACTCTCGGGACACCTGAAAAACGAATTGTTATATTAAATGATACGGTAGCTACTCTCCTTGCAGGAAAATCCGCCTCTGTAAATAAATCTTACGATTCGTTCCTCGGATTCATACTCGGTACAGGCACAAATACATGTTATATCGAACAAAATCGCAACATACTGAAAAACAAGGACCTCGGCCAGCAAGGAAGTCAGATAATAAATATCGAATCGGGTAATTTCAATAAAGCGCCCCGCACTGATCTCGATCTTGTATTTGACAGTAATACATCCGATCCCGGTAACTATACTTTCGAAAAGATGTTTTCAGGAGGCTATTTTGGAGGCTTATGCTTATCTGTTCTGAAAGCAGCTGCTAAAGAAGGGGTTTTCTCCCCGCAGACAGCCGTAACGATTGATAGAATAAGCGATCTGTCATCAAATGAAGCAAATATTTTTATCTGCGAACAGGATTCACCGGAGAATAAGCTTGCCGGGCTTATTACAGATAATAACGAAAAAGAAAAAGCTGTTTTAATTATAAATACTCTTATCGAGCGTGCATCTAAACTTGTTGCTGCTAACCTGGCTGCCATTGTTTTAAAGACAGGTAAAGGCCTGACTCCTGACCGTCCGGTTCTGATAACGATCGAAGGAACAGCTTTTTACAACCTGCATAACCTGAAAACCCTCTTCGAACAATATTTCAACGAATATCTCAGCGGGGAAAGAAAAAGATTTGTTGAATTTACCAAGGTAGATCAATCCAGTCTTGTCGGCGCTGCGCTTGCCGCACTTATCGAATAACAGTACCGTGTCCTTAAGGCACGAATATACTGTAATACTGACATTTATCAGGTTCAGCCTATTTTAATATGAGCCAGTGACATTATTCTCAGCATATTGGAAATGTTCATTCCTGTCTTTATAAATTCCTTTATCCTCTCATCGAAAGAAATGCTCCTGAAAATCCATGATACCTGACTCAGCTTGCCAATTCTTTCAGAAATAATACTGAAGTCGTAATTGATATTTTCAATTATTGAGACAGCTTTGTTATCAATTAAAAGAGGCTTTTGCTTTTTTGTTTCTACTGCCCTGCCCCATAAAGGTAACAGTAACGTTTCCTGGACACTACCCAGACTTATCTTTTTCTCATCAATCATAATGTATACTTAAAGTATTATTATTTCGGTTCCAAAATAACACACAATAAGTAATAGTATTCCTGTTTCGATTGCTTTTTTTAAATAATGCTTCTATGTTTTCATTATCAAAATACTCCTTATGTTAACTACTCCCCATCCTTCAATGTCCTAAGGTCTCAACAGACCATACAACATTAGCATTAATTATAACGGGAAATAAATAAAAAGCTCACCTTGAGTACGAAGTTCCTTCTTGTTGAAGGGGGATTTTGGGTTCAATTTTCAGGTGGCGGAAATTCAATATCCATTTTCCAGACCAACTTGTTGATCTTATTGACTGTAAAATCTTTAATTGTATCAAGCATTGACTCAAATGTTGGAGAGTCACCATAAATCATCTGTTCCTGCATCGTTTTGTAATCAGCCATCCATCTGTCAATAAATTCCGGAATAGGTAAGGGATTAATCGTCTGGGGTTGATGTAAATTATAATCGATACCGCCAATTCTTGAATATTGATGCCTGTGTTTCACTATAGTCTCATAAAGATCTCTGTTATTTATAGCTTTTAATGCGAATTCACTTTTTATAAGTCGATACACGTCGTATAAGTGCCGACTTAACCGATCTACTCTTATTT
>CAZOZU010000146.1:0-5720 GCA_964584355.1 uncultured Rikenellaceae bacterium | reverse complement strand
TGGATTTGCTTTAAGTGCCTCAACAAGTGCATGAAAAATAAGATAGAGAGCGTAAAGATTTACTAAAAGAGTAACAATAGCTCCTACTGTAGAGTTCAGTCCTCCAATAAATCCAAGTAGTGCACCAATAGGCATGATCACCATTACCGATGCAGTAACTCTTACATTAGGTTCGAAATCAGTTGTTCCCTTGCAAATTGCGGAGATAATAAGCATTATAACAGCCCCGATGAAGAGTCCGATTATTGCACCAATAATATACCAGATCAGTGCCAACACACCAATTGCTCCACCTAATAATCCGGAGGCAGCTCCGAGCTTCAGTAAACCCCAAATTAGTGCTATAACACCAGCAATTACTCCATAAAGAAGCGCTTTAATTAAAGGTTCTGCAATACCTCCCGTCGTCTTCATTGTAGAGAAGTATGCTTTCGGCTTTACAAGGACATCTATAGATTCCTTGACAAATGAATTAAAATTAAAAGTAGAGTTGCTCATAAGTCAATTAATTAAAAAGGTTAGAATTAATCATTCTGTTTTTCTATGATCAGGAAATAAAAATCCAAGTTATGAAAAAATATTAAATCTGCTAATAAAACTTTCAATATTTAGTATGTGATAACAATTGGAACGTCTATTCCAGATAGGTATATCCATACAGACCTGAACGATAATTTGACAGGAATTCCCTTCCCTCTTCAAGTGTAATGGTACCGCTTTTCACAGAGGTTGTTACCCAGGCTTCAACAGTACGAACCATTTTCTTGGCACTGTATTGAACATAGTCGAGGACCTCTGCAACAGATTCGCCATCAATAACCTGATCTATTTTGTACCCGGATTTATCCACTGAAACATGTACGGCATTTGTATCACCGAAAAGGTTATGCAGATCACCAAGTATCTCCTGGTAGGCTCCCACGAGAAAAACACCCATGTAGTACGGTTCTTTGGTTTTTAAGGAATGTACCGGAAGATAGTGTGGTGAATTACTTGTGGCAATGAAATTATCTATTTTCCCGTCGGAATCACATGTCATATCCTGTAAGGTGGCTGAAACAGAAGGCTCTTCATGCAGTCTGTGTATCGGCATAATTGGAAATATCTGGTCGATAGCCCATGCATCCGGAAGTGATTGAAAGAGAGAGAAATTACAGAAATATTTATCGGGAAGGATGCGTGATATCTGCCGGAGTTCATCCGGTACATGTTTCAGGCCCTTTATTATCTGTGTGATTTTACGTGCAACCGACCAGAAAAGGCGCTCTATCTGTGCCCTTGTCTTCAGTTCGATCAAACCAAGGCTGAACATATCGAGAGCCTCTTCACGTATTTGCTGGGCATCATGCCATGCTTCCAGCATCATTGTCTGATTTATATTATCCCAGATTGAATAGAGCTCTTTTACCAATTCATGATCACTGTCGTTAACATCCTCTTCAGTATCCCATGATGATAATGTTGTTGCCTCAAGAACTTCGAAAACGAGTAATGAGTGATGTGCAGTAAGTGAACGACCCGATTCCGTTATAACATTGGGATGCGGAATATTATTCTTATTGCTGGCATCAACAAAGGTACTGACCGAATCATTTACATATTCCTGAAGAGTATAATTTACACTGCTTTCGCTGTTCGGGGAACGCGTTCCATCATAGTCAACACCAAGCCCGCCGCCGATATCCACAAATTCCACATTAAAACCGAGCTTACGAAGCTGAACATAAAACTGAGAAGCCTCACGTAATGCAATCTTAATCCTCCTTATCCTTGTAACCTGACTCCCTATGTGAAAGTGAATAAGCTTCAGGGAGTTACTCATTTTATTTTTTTCAAGGAAATCGATTGCTTCCAGCAATTCACTGGAAGTAAGACCGAACTTGCTTATATCACCTCCCGATTCTTCCCATTTTCCGCTTCCCACACTTGCCAGCTTAATTCTGATCCCAAGGTTAGGTTTAACCTTCATACGCTTTGATATTGTAGCTATTAGTTTAAGCTCGTTAAGCTTCTCGATAACTAGAAAAATACGTTTTCCCATCTTCTGTGCAAGAAGTGCCAGTTCAATATAATCCTCATCTTTGTATCCATTACATATTATAAGCGATTCGGGATCTGTGTTTGTGGCAATAACAGCATGAAGTTCAGGTTTCGATCCGGCCTCCAGTCCGATATTGAATTTTTTTCCTTGACTCACAATCTCCTCAACTACAGGCCTCATCTGGTTTACCTTGATAGGATATATAATGAAATTCTGTGCATTATAACCATACTCCTCCGATGCCGATTTAAAAGATTCGGAAATGCTCAGTATACGGTCATTCAGAATATCAGGGAATCTTATCAGTACAGGAGTTGAAACATCGGAAAGGCTGAGTTCATCAAGAAGCTCCTTTAGATCGACTGAGGCACTGTTTTTCAGTGGAGTAACAGTTACATTTCCCTTTTCGTTTATCGAAAAATAGTCAACACCCCAACCGTTAATATTATATAATTCAGCCGAATCTTCAATACTCCATCTTCTCATGTTCAATTCTATATACCTGCTTATTATAAAACAAAATTCAGGAAAAACTAAAATAATTTACAATGTTATTAAAATATTGTGAATCGTAAGATTGCATAGTATAATAATTAACATTATATCTTAATTAAATAATAACCATTCACCAGGAAAAGTTGTTGCAGGTAAAAATATCTATTCTTTATAATAGTCTCATTAACTGCATTTTCACAACAACAACAACAACAACAACAATAATAACAAAATGCTAAAAACAGGGTAACAATTCGATGGTTAAATTGATATATATGTGAGTTTTTATTCAAGACTGGTATGGTCTTTGTGAAATGAGTCAGTGTATAAACTAACCTGTCGTAACAATTCAACTAAACTGTTATTGCCATGAAAATAAGGTCTGTTTTTCTGGCACTCTTTCTCCTGACCGGGATATCGTTATTTGCACAGCCGGTTAAAATTTCAGGAATTATCTCCGATGAAGAAGGAAATGCTGTTCAGGGCGTCAATATATTCCTGGAACCCGACGGGAAACTAACTATCTCCGGGTATACCGGGGAATACTCTTTTACTACAACTCCGGGTACCAAACAAATAAATGCCAGGGTGTTGGGATACAAGTCTGAGTCGGTGAAATTCGAATTAAAATCCGATACCGTTATAGATCTCCGGCTAAGACTTTCCCCTGTTGAGCTCAGTGAGGTGGTCATCACAGGTGATTCGACAAAAAACATCGTGGTAACACCTCATGGTAGTTATATCATAGCTCCTGTCGCAATTCACGAGGCTCCCAAGCAGTTCAGCGAACCCGACCTGCTAAAGTCTATTCAGATGCTGCCCGGAGTGGTATCAGGTAAAGACGGCACATCCGATATCTATGTAAGGGGCGGAGGTCCCGGACAGAATGTTGTTCTTGCCAACGGGTGTTATTTTTTTCTTCCGGGTCATCTGCTCGGGATAGTATCCCCGTATGACCTCGATTTTCTCGAAAGCGCAGAGTTGTATAAAGATTATTTCCCTGCCGAACTTGGTAACGGCGCCTCTTCGGTGATAAACCTAAATTTCAGAAGGATACGTTCCGATTCTCTCGGTTTACAGTTCAGGGCAGGACTGCTCTCTTCGGGATTGATAGTGGAATCTCCTCTAAAAAAGATTAACTGGCAACTCACTGCAGGTATCAAAGCAGGTAACTATTTTATTTATGCCCCGATCCTGAAGAAGATAGTTTCAGATGAGACAGGCAGTTTTCTTCCCCCCAATAAATATTCTTTTTTCGACGGATTCCTTAGACTTTCTCATTCTTCACCTAAATACGGGGATATTACTTACCTGTTTTTCGGTAATTACGATAACGGAAAAGAAGAAAACAAGTTCGAAAGTCAGAGCGCCGATACTTTAATAAAATATACCGATGGGATATCAACAGGCTGGAATAATATGGTTCATTCCCTCCGGTGGTTACCACCGGTTAACGGGTCATTGAAGTGGAAGGTGAACCTTAATTATAACAGGATATCCATAGGAAGGAAAATCTATTCCGAGTCGGAAAAATTACTCAATGGATCTCAGAAATTCGGTTCATCGGAAACGCTTCTCTCCTTTTACCCGACTGTCGATAATATTGCCACCCTTATCTCTTTTAACCTTTCAAAAAATAGAATAAGTTTCGATGCAGGTATCTCCGGCAGGTTCAGATATTTCACACAAAACAATTATTCCCTGAATTCGATTGATGATACTACTACCCGGATCGATCTCGGTGAAGATGATATTGTCAACGAAACGGCCCTTTTTTTATCGACTACGACTATTCCTGTAGAAAATATCAAAATTGATGTGGGAATAAGACTGACCGGTATATTTAAAAAAGACATCAGTTTTTTTGTTCCCGAGCCCAGGTTAAGGATATCTTTTAACGAGGGAGAATTCTTATCGCCGCATATCAATTATGTACGGTTGAGCCAGTCCGATCACTCTGTGGAAGGATCGAATGCCGGACTGAGAACTATGCTATGGCTGCCTGTTTATGAAGAGTTCGGCCCCGAGATCTCAGATGTGTTCTCTGCAGGCTTTCAGGGAAATATAAAAGATAATCTTACCTGGACCATTGACGGGTATTATAAAAAGATATCCGGCATGGTTGATTTCAAGCCGGGAGCAAGTTTTATTATCGACACCTCTTTTATCGAAATGCTCGACAGGGTTAGAGGCTTAGCCTACGGGATTGAAACAGGGTTAATAAAAACAAAAGGTAAGATCACAGGCAGTGTGAGTTACACCTATTCCAGGTCAAAAAGAGAATGGGGCTCACCCGAAGGGATGATATGGATCCCTTCAGGAGCCGACAGGCCTCATAATTTTAATATTTCCATGAAGTATTACTTTAAGCCTTCCACAAGCTTCGGGCTGAACTGGGTGTACAGATCGGGCTCCCCTGCAACTATATATATGCATGAGACATCGTACGGCGAGTTCTTCGAAACAAAAAACAACATCAGGTATTTCGATTATCACAGGCTTGATCTCTCTTTCAGACAAATAATTTATAAACGGAAATTCTCTATATATATCGATGCCGATTTATACAATCTATATAACCGGAAAAACACTTTCTATTTTAAAAAGACCTGGGATGAAGAAGAACAACTATATTACTTTAAAAATATATCCCTGTTCCCGGTCATGCCTTCACTGACAGTGACAATTAAATACTAAAGTAAAATGGAAGAATTAACCGATAGCACATTGAAACCGATTGTATTTAAAACGCCCCATGGATTCGTTTATCTAGATTATAATGAAATTATCCTGTGTTCAGCCAACAGAAATTGTTCAGATGTTTTTACTATTGAAAGCAATGATCCGATAAGAATTCTCCATAAAATTTCATTTATCGAGAAGAAATATTGTAATGATAAATTCATCCGGTGTCATAAATCACATATCATAAATTTAAAATATATAGAAAGCTTATCAATAAAAACTCATCAAATACAATTAAAAGATGGTTATGTAGTGCCTTTATCATATGAATGCTGGAAGAAATTAAAACAAATTTCTACTATTTGTATAAGTGACAGATAAATATTGTCAGAATTAATAGAATAGATTATGAAAAAGGAGTGGTTGAAAAAAATATAATAGCAATTCTTATCTGTAGCATAATATTCCTTTTTATAAAATGTGAAAGCAACGACAGGTA
>CAZOZU010000145.1:0-5724 GCA_964584355.1 uncultured Rikenellaceae bacterium | reverse complement strand
CAGCCGCCCCGTCCCGCTACAGATCCGATCGTGTCGTGTCCTGCTCCTCCCCCGAGCCCGGCACTAACTGGAGAGCATTGCTCAGCCAGATGCGCTTGAATGGGACGGCATGAGGGCACCGATGAGTTTCTGGGGCTGCAGGCGGCCATGAGAGCGGCCTGCTCGGACCGGGATTACCCGGGCTGCGACCCTGGATAGCTGTTTGGCGCAGGGCCGCAGGTCCTGTGCCCATAGGAAGCTTTGCTGCCTTAGCTCTATAGATGTAGGGAAGAACCTGAACATAGCAAAGAGAATAGGAAACTGCAACAGAGTAGGCAGACATCCGCCCATAGGATTTGCACCTGCCTTTTTATAAAGATCCATCGTTGCCTGTTGTTTCTTCATCGCATCTTCCTTCTTCGGGAATTTCTTTCCAAGCTCTTCAACCATCGGCTTTAAGACCTGCATTTTTGCCTGCGACTGGAATGATTTAAAGGTCAGAGGGAATAGAACAACTTTTATTAAAATTGTGAGTATCAGTATTATAATACCATAACTTCCTATATATTTTTCAAGCCAGTTAAAGATTGGTATAATTACAAAGCGATTTATCCATCCGATAACATTCTTCCCGAGAAATACTATTTTATCAAGCTCCAAACCCTCCTTTCTAAGTGTTGAAATATGGTTTGGACCATAAAAAAATCTCATTTCCAATTTAGTTTCGGATCCCGGATCAAAAGGCACTCCTACTTCTGCAGTAAAATAGCGGATATACTCTTCTGATGTAAGAGTTCTTGTGGAAGTAACCATGCCATTCAGGAAAAAATCTTCACTTATAAGAACTGATGAAAAAAACTGATCCTGGAAAGCAATCCAGCTCAACTTGGTTGTAATATCCACTTGTTCCACTTCCTTACTCTGTCTCAATCTTATCTGGTCAACCTCATCCTGATAATATTTATATTTGATTGTGGTGTAGTTCTCCTCATTCTGTCTTCCTTTTTCCTGTTGTGGAATATACATTCTCCAGTCGAGAGTAATACTGTTTTGGTTTGCTGGCAAAATTGTATTTAGGTTTTTAAAAGTAACATCAAAGTCGACACTATATTTATCTGGAGCCAATGTATATTTATATTCTATATACCTATTGTCATCATCTGCCGGAAGTCTCAGCACAACACTTTGTGGTTCAGATTCGACTACATAATATTTCTTTTCTCTTTCCGGTATAAAGAAAAGTTCATTAGTCAGTACAGCTTTATTATCGGCAGTAAAGAAATTAAACCCGAAGTTTGTTGAATCGCCTGAGAATAGTATTAATGGAAGTGAATCATGTGTAGTATATTCTTTCAGTAGTGCAGAATATATACGTCCACCTTTGGGAGAGATCGTCAATTCTATCTTGTTATTCTCGAGTATTATCAGCTCTTCGCTTCCTTGTACTGCACCGGCAAAAGCTCCATACCGGCTTGCATCAACTGAAACAGGTTCCATTTCAGATGGAGCCTCTTCATGTAATTCCTCAACCTGTGTTGTATCTGTTTCAGGTTCTTCCGGTGTTATTCCAAGCTTAACATTTAATTCACTTATCTTTTCAATAACCTCGGGTTGATTGGGTTTATACCTGAGTGCATTTACGTATTCTGTCCTGGCGCGTTCCAGGTTACCTTTAGCCACCTCCGCTTCTGCTACTTCTACAGCATTTTCAAAAGCCTTTGTTTTGCGGCTGTTATTTATAACGCTTGTAACTATAAATATCGCTATAATCAGTATAATACCTATTATCGTATTCTTATCTATTCCCATTCTTACATATTACATATTACATTTTAATTATCAATACAGGCTTTAATGAACCTTACAAAAAGTGGGTGCGGATTTACAACTGTACTGCTATATTCGGGATGAAACTGAACACCCACGAACCACAGATGCCCTGCAAGCTCCATTATCTCAACCAGTCCCGATTCCGGATTTATACCAACAGGTATTAATCCATTATTCTTAAACTGATCAATATATTTATCATTGAATTCGTATCTGTGACGGTGTCGTTCAACGATCTCAGTTTTGCCATAAGCCTCATATGTTTTAGAGTTTTTACTAATAATACATTTAAAACCGCCCAGCCTCATGGTACCACCTTTATAGATAATGCTTTTCTGCTCTTCCATAAGGTCGATTACCGGGTATAAGGTTTTTGTATCTATTTCTGTTGAATGAGCTCCTTCAAGCTTAATTACGTTTCTTGCAAATTCAATTACGGCACATTGCATACCAAGACAAATACCCAAAAAAGGTATGTTGTTTTCCCTGGCATATTTTACTGCAGCTATTTTCCCTTCAATTCCTCTTGTTCCAAATCCAGGGGCAACAAGAATTCCATTAAGTCCTTTAAGATGTCTTTGTATATTTTTATCATTAATATCCTCTGACTGAATAAAATCCACATTTACAGAACATTCATTTGCAGATCCGCCATGTATAAGTGCCTCAGAGATTGATTTATATGCATCAGCAAGTTCAACATATTTCCCTACTATTCCAATCTTTACCGAGTGTCTTGGGTTATTGAGTCTTTTCAGGAACTGTTTCCATTCTTTTAATGGTGGTTCATCACCGATTGGAAGGCCCAGCTTACGCAATACTGTCTGGTCAAGTTTTTCCTCGAGCATTTTAAGAGGCACCTCATATATAGTTGATACATCTACTGATTCCACCACGGCACTTTCTTCAACGTTACAAAAAAGGGCCACTTTACTCTTAAGGTCAATATTAAGGGCTCTTTCGCTTCTCAGCACCAGTATATCAGGCTGAATTCCTTCCTCAAGCAATTCCTTTACAGAATGCTGTGTGGGTTTTGTTTTTGATTCACCCGTGGTGGATAGAAATGGAACCAGTGTCAGATGAATAACGATACAGTTTTGTGCTCCAAGTTCCCATCTCAGCTGACGAACTGATTCAATATAAGGCAGTGATTCAATGTCACCTACAGTTCCGCCAATCTCAGTTAATACTATTTCAAATCTATTTTTTTCATTGACAAGTTGTATACGACGTTTTATTTCGTCAGTGATATGCGGTATCACCTGGACTGTTTTACCAAGATAATCGCCTCTTCTCTCTTTATCTATTACAGTCTGGTAGACCTTGCCGGTTGTCACATTATTAGTTTTACCTGTTGGGACATTCAGGAATCTCTCATAATGACCCAGATCAAGATCTGTTTCTGCTCCATCAAGTGTAACGTAGCACTCTCCATGCTCATAGGGATTGAGTGTTCCCGGATCAACATTTATATAAGGATCTAATTTCTGGATAGTCACCGAATGACCTCGTGCCTGCAATAATAATGCAAGAGATGCAGAGATCGTTCCTTTTCCGAGTGAAGAGGTAACGCCGCCGGTAATAAATACGTATTTAACTTTTTTCAAAATACTAAATTAGTAATGATGCCTTTTAATTATCTGCTTCACTCATCAAGGCCGGACTGGTCAATCATTTTAACCTTTTCTTCCAGTGTTTTAATCATTCTTCTGGCGTGGTCTATTTTTTCTTCCACCTCACGTATCATCGTTTCTGCATTCGGTGATTTAGCAAAGAAGCCTATATTATTTTCCCACAGCACAATATCACCTTCAAGCTGTTTTATCTTTGTAACAAATTTTTCTCTTTCATTTCTTAGTTTCCTCGAAGCTTTGGGATTAGTCCGAAGGCTTTCCAGTTTATTCTTATATTTTAAAATGCTCTTATCCTCATCACCTATTTTCAGCTTATCAAATTCTTTATTCAGTGCATTTCTGTAGCGGTTTGTGATTTCGTCTTTCATATTGAAAGGCACAAATCCTATCTCTGTCCATCTTTTCTGAATCTCTTTCAGGCGTTCGAATGCTTCTTCCACATCAGTACCTGGCTCAAATTTCTCAAGTTCTTCAATAAGAGCAATTTTTTCTTTAAGATTATCTTCATATGAACTATCCAGCTCGGCATAATGTTCAGCTTTTCTGTTAAAGAAATGGTCGCATGCTTTTCTGAAACGTTTCCAGCATTTTTCGGAATGCTTTCTGGGTACCGGGCCTATTTCTTTCCATTCTTTCTGCAGTCTTATAAGTGCATCTGCTGTTGTTTTCCAATCGGCACTATCCTGGAGTGCTTCTGCCTGAATACACAATTCGATTTTCAGCTGGAGGTTATTTTGTTGCTGCTCTTTATTCTCGGTATAAAATCCTCTCTTTTTTTCAAAAAAAGTGTCGCAGGCATCACGGAATCTCTGATATACCTTATTGTTTTGTTTTTTAGGAGCAAAACCTATTGTTCTCCACATTTTCTGCAGAGCCACAATTTTTTCTGCCTTTTCATCAAATTCCTTGAAGTTATTTATTTCCAGAGCATTTATGGCTTCAACCTCTTCACAGATAGCAATCTTTGCTTCCAGGTTTTTCCGTTGTTCTTCTTTCTGTTTTTCAAAATATTCGTGATGTCGTTTATTGATCTGTGAAGTGGCTTCTTTAAACCTTTCCCATATTTCATTTTTTGACTCTTGTGGTACCGGGCCTATTTCACGCCACTGATTATGATATTCCTGTAACAGTTTGAAAGCATTTACCGGATTGGGCTCAAGAAAAAGTTCTTCTGCTTTTTCGCACAATAATATTTTTGCTTCTAAATTCTTTTTAAGATCAAGGTCACGGAGCTCCTTGTTGATTTTTATATAATCGTAGAAGAGCTCAACATTATGGTGGTAGTTTTCCCATAGGTCTTTCAGGGCACTTTGTGGAACTATCCCAATTGAATGCCATTCATTCTGTAATAATCTGAATTCCTGAAATGTCTTATTGATAGATTCTTCCCGATTGACAAGTTCCTTTATCTTGTCTATTATATCATATTTTTTCTTGAGGTTCTCAAATTTCTCTGCTTCCTGTACGCGATTATAATCTGTTTTCCTTTCCTTGTATCTTTTGAGCAGGTGTTTAACTTTTGCTTCCTGAGGGTCGACCCATACACGATAATCCTCAATTTTGCCTCCTTCTTCCAGGAATTTCTTCTTTCTCTCTTCAACTTCAATTTTAAGCTTTTTATAGAAAAGAGACTTTATTCTGTCTATATCGCTGTGAATTTCAGCAGGTGGTCTGTTCTCAATGAGCAGTGCCAGTGTTTCCACCAGCTCATTTTTCGAAAATCCCGAATAATCAACCGGAGGAAGAGCCGTATCATCAGTTTCTGCTACTGCTTCTGTCTCTTCCTTTGCCTCCTCTTTTTTTGACTCAGCTTCATGAACTTTTTTTGTTCTGCTTTTTTCTTCTTTTATGACACCTTCATCAGTTTTTGCTTCTGCTTCTTCCTTCTTTTCTTCTGCTTTTTTACCCTCCTCTTTTGTGACTTCGGATTTAGTCTCTTCTTCACTTTCCTTTTTTTCTTCCTCCTTTTCTTCCTCCTCTGTCTCTTCTAATTTACTCTCTGCATCTGGTTCCTTTTTTTCTTTTTCATCTTTGGTGTCATTTTCTTTTGCTTTCTCAGCTTGTTTGGTTTCCTCAATTCCGGTAACATTTTCATTTGTCCCGGATTGTTCTTCATGAACAGAGTCATCCGGATTTTTCTTAATCATAATCAATCCTTTCTGGTTTCAGCCTAAGTCATGGTAATCCATGAATTTTTCAGAGTACGAAAATATTGAAATAATAATTAACCACAAAGCTTTACGTAAATTAATAATGGCCTGATGGATATGTGAATATTAAT